>JAGQQP010000283.1 GCA_020426085.1 Planctomycetaceae bacterium
CTTTGAAGCATGCGCAGACTGCTGACGGATGGCAATGACTGGAAACTGAGTTCGAGACCAGATCGCAGCTGCCTGAATCTGATACGCTATGCGTGCTTCATCAGATTGATCAAACTGTCCGGTTGATTCGGTAGCCGTATCCTGAAACAGATTGTTGAGCTTGGTATGAGAACCGAGAATAGCAGTCTGACCAACGGCCCCCTGCTGCTGTTCGGTTTCCACCCCACTGGCACGGGATCGCATGCGAATCCCTTCCAGCTGTTCACGCTGTTTGTGCTGTGTGATTACAGTTCGCGCATCTAAACCGACACCATGAACGGTATCTTCTGTCGTTGCCAGTGTATCCACCGATGTTCCAGAGAGTGGCGAACTGGCGGAACGTTATGGCAGCGAACCGGGGAGCATAGACTGCGACACGATTCGATTTTCTGACTTCGTGATTGCCTTTATGTGTCTGGTATTCAACTACGGTGTCTTCCGTATCCAGGCCCAGACGACTGTAGTCGTCATAGTGAACCGGGTTCTCACGATCACCGCCATCAAAAAGATATTCATCGGGATACATTTTCACCATGGCTGGATCCGTGCCTGCCGGGAGTGTGTAATCCCGTTCTACAGCGGGAGAAAATTCACAGTAAGGAGGTCGTTCACAGACAGGAGCGGGTTGATAGAAGGCAACCTGCTGAACAGCTGAAACGGGAGCCACAGGTTGAGCAGGAGCTGACAGAGTCACAGCTCCCTCACTGCTGTCAAAGTCGGCATGTTGAACCGCAGGAGCCTGTTCCTTTACCGGTTCTGTCAATGACTTATTCCAGGGCATGGAAACCGAAACGGGAGATAAGCTGGAACACCCGCTGCTGACAGTCATCAGCATGATCGCCGCCAGAGAGCAGACACGCTGCATTTGCGATTCTCCTCTTTGATTTCTTAACGACAATTTGAACACGGAATTTCCTTTGATTAAACGAATCTTCAGTTTTTGACAGCAGGTGAATTTAATTCAACGACAGGCGCCCCGTTCCCGAAAAAAGCAGGATCTTCACCCACAGTAGAAGGCAGACGGCCCCCCATTCTGAGAATCAGCATCGGGCGTCCGAGCAGATCCGCTTCAGCGATCAGGTTTTTCTGTGCAGTGATTGTTTGTGTTGGCTGTCGATCAAACTGAGCAGGTACCGCCGTTTGAGGCCGTTCCAGATAAACAACTTTTGTCACCATTCTTCCAGATAACACCAGCTCAATATCTTCCGCCGTAAAACTGACCGGTATTGGATATTGTTCAGCCAGACCGGCAGGCGGATGAAGGCGATCAATCAACTCAATGGTCGGGTACAGTTCGACCCCCGGAAATTCCGGCATACCGCTGATTTTAACGCGATAGACATAACCGACTCCAAAGCCGATGGAAGCTGGAGATGATTTTTGAATCGCCTGATCAGGTCCGCCTGCATAGAAAGTCAGATTTCCTTTGGAGGGCAGACTGAATTTCATTGGTTGAATGTAACCGGGTTGAACCTGACCGGACATTGACGCCCACTGACCGGCAACCCCGGGTGGAGTGCGCTGATTCAGAGGATGATAGAATTGATTCCCCGAATTGTACTGGCGTCCGCCGATCATCTGTTGAGACCAGGCAGTAGGGACATCCATGACAAAAACGATCAGGGTCATTAACAGTAACGTTAATAAGCGTGATCGGTTTTGTCGTTTTGAATTCGTCATGACTAAGAGTTTCTACGATCAGTTGTCCTGAGGGATGACAGAAGAGAATTAGCCGTAAGAGATGAAATTGTAGAGCAGAAATGAAACTTAAAAAGACAAGGGGTGACACTCCTGGTATTCGTTTCCAGGAGTGTCACGTGGGTCCATAGTCTTTTACTCTTAATATCCAGGTCCTGGTGCCATGGTTCTTGGGTAAGATACCTGGCCAGGCGAATGTACTGGATGACTTTCCGAGTATTGAACATACTTAACAGGTTTAGGCAGGCTTGGTGCCGGATCCTGTTTGACGTCGACCAGGAAGTGATCGACTGGTTTTGGCAGATTGGTTTTTGATACGTTCCGAATCGTGTGAGACTTCAGGCTGGCTGGTCCACCCAGTGGAATGTGAGGAGGACCTGGCAGTCCGATCGGAGTTCCTGTCATGGGCATACCCCAGGCAGGAGTTGGTCCCATTCCGGCGATTGGATTGTAAGCTGGCTGCCCAGGAGCCCCCATGCCGCCCATCATTGTGGGAACAGGTACACCAGATGCCACACCAATCATTTCACCGGGGATCGGCATAGGAGCCATGTGTGCTCCGGCGTCTCCATCATAGGAAACCTGTGAAACAGTTTCGCTACCACCATCACCGGATGGCATTTCCAGATCCATGTTACCCATTCGCAGGACAGCCATGATTGTTCCACGACGATCTGCTTCTGCGACTGGATCTACACCGGGATCAAGACGGGTAGAAACCAGAGTTTCCACACCGGCAATCGCCAGTTCCTGGAATTTTTCATCTGGCAGATAGATGACTTTTGTCACAAAGTTGTTGCTTTCCACCTGATCCAGATCTTCTGGAGTAATTTCCAGAGGAATACTGTTATGAGACAGGTAAGCGTCTGTTGTAGGATGTGATGGATAGACCTGCAATGATGGATACAGAGCAGGAATCGATCGTCCTGGAATGTGTGACAGCTTTAACCGATAGGTTGCCCCCTGATTAAAGTTGTAACGTCCTGGAGCTGTGAGCTGGTTTTCGGCATAGCCTTCCGCGACTTGCCAGCCCACTTTCATACCCGCTGGTCCTACGAAGCGAACCTGTGAGGTTCGTGCTGCATAGGCACTCATTGGAGGCGGAGCCAGCATTGGCAATACGCCAGGCCCCGGTCCATCTACCATTGGCCCCGGTCGCTGCATCATCGCAGCTGGTGGAGCATGGTACTCACCCTTCTTAATTACCTGTTGCCCGTCGGCTGCACAGCCAACACAGACAACTACCAATGTTCCTAAAGCCAGGAAGTAGTACTTCATCATGACCCCTTGTTCGAATACCCACGACGAATAATGCGACTTGTTAAGTGAAGAACCGTCCATCGCAAACTAAGACGTCGATCCCTGGGAAATTGGAACGGTCGACGTTCGGTTCAAAAAAGACTCAGTTTTCAGGTCGACCCAAAGCCCGAAATATCGTTAAAATGCGATCAGTCCCAAATTTCAACGATCTTACACTGAGCTAAACGGTCTGCCGGTTGAAATACTCCAACCAGCTAGAGGCACATCGATGGCCTCATACATCTGTTTTCGGACTAATGTGGTCCGATTCTTTGATAAATTCGTTTTTTTCCGAACAATTAGAACATGTTACGCATCTTAACCCTGACTACAGGCCTCCTGCTCGTCGCAGTCCTGAATGATTTTTTCTCGATCTCTTCCTGGGCTCAATTGCCGCAAAGATTGACTATTCAAGAAGATACAGAGAAAGCCGATGAGCAGCTGCTCGCTCAGGCAGATCCCCAAGAGAAGCCGGCAGGCGGAAATGCCATTTCTGACGAGTCTGAGAAGAATTTGAAAAAAAATCCGGTTTATGCAGAGGCATTGCTGAATAAAGCCAGAGAAAAACTCCTCTCCTACAGTTCAATTCAAACTCAAATTACCGAGAACGTCGAGATTGGACCTAAGCCTTTCATCATGACTGGCAATTACCTGCAATCAAAAGACCTGAAACAGGGAAAAGAATTGAAACTGCGTCTTGAGTTTCAGGTAAAGAGTCAAAATTCAGGCGGCAAACCGGTTGGATCCGTACTCGAAATCTGTGATGGCCAGGTATTATGGACAGAGCACACCATTAAAGGGACTTCGCGAGTAACCCGAAGAGATGTACAGGCGATCCTGCAACAGGCTCAAATCAATCCCCAGGCACAATCGAACATGCTTGTAGCACAACTGGGACTGGGAGGACTTCCCGGATTACTGGCATCCATTCAGAAAAATATGAATTTCGTCAGCGTGGCAGAAAGAACGATCAGTGGAAAGACGTTAACAGTCTTAAATGGGGTCTGGAAAGACGAATTTCTGGCACAATGGAAGGGGGGCGACCCTGCTGCCCCTGTTGAACTGCCTGCTTATGTCCCGGAAGTAGTTCGAATTTACCTCGATCAGGATACGCTCTTCCCTCGTCGAATTGTGTATCTGAAAAAAACTCAAGACTCTCTACAAAGCATGGTCACACTTAACTTTAGTAAAGTCACTCTGAACTCGCCCATTCCCGATACGGAATTTACCTATGAGCCACCAGACGGCGTTTTTCCAGTAGATGTTACGAAACAATACCTTCAACAGTTGAATAAGGAATAACGTAAGAGAAGTACAAACACCTTAAAGAACTCCCATCTGAACAGTGCACTGTCTATTCCAGAGCAAGCCACTTCTTGAGAATCCCGACTGTTCGAGAATTGATAATCCACTACAATATCGAGACTTAAGCTAGTTTTTTAGAATGAAATATTTGCGATGGATTTGGATTGATGCCAGCAGCATTCACTGAAATGGAACAACGCACCGCACGATGGCAGACGAACTCTCCTCTGCTGGTTGTTCCGAGTTGGGCTGCATCTCTGGCCATCCACTCGCTCATCCTGCTGATCCTGATTTCCAGCCTGAACCGCTGTGACAGCGGCCAGACAGGAGGTGATGAAGGAGAACTCCGCAGTGTGGGAATTTATGTCAAACAGTCCCCTGATGCCGAGAAGCCGGAGGATTCAGATCAGGAACCTCTGGAATCAGCAGAGAATCCGCAGGTATCACAGTCCCAGGAACAGATCAGCGAAGTCATGGACCAGCCCCCTGTGGCGCCCCAGCTTCCCGAGTTGAATTCGAAATTGCTCGGGGCAGGCCCGGCACAAGCTCCCAGTACTCCTACTGCCAACCTGACGACCGACCAGTTAATGTCACCCAGTACAGCGCTGGCTCCCCCCGTTATGGGTGCCGGCAATGTCAATTTTTTCGACGCCGTTGATTCCGGTAAACGATTTGTATTCGTACTCGACTGCTCAGGCAGTATGGCTGCCCCCCAGGGAGCTCCCATTCGCAAAGCGCGTTCAGAACTGATCTCCAGCCTGGCAGGTTTGAACCATCATCAGCAGTTCCAGATCATTTTTTACAACACCTCTACACGAGCCATGCAGCACCGGGGAAAGTCTGCGGAATTACTCTATGCGACTGACATCAATCGGACCCTGGCCCGGCAATTCATTCAGAGTGTCGAACCCGATGGAGGTACCGACCATCTGCCTGCATTAAAAAGAGCTTTAAGTTTTAACCCGGATGTCATATTCTTCCTGACAGATGCAAAACACCCGCAGCTATCCAGTGCTGACCTGAATGAGATCCGTGAGATCAATGGCGGAAAAGCAAAAATTCACTGTATCGAATTTGGTGAGGGCTATCCGGTCAAAGAAGGTAACTCCCTAGATAAACTGGCCCGCCAGAATAAAGGCAGTTATCGATATTATAATGTCCGCAAATTTATCAAGCATAACTAAACAACCGCGAATGCAGCCTGCGGAGCTCCATAAAATCAATTTACTTACTCAGAAAGCCATTATTTAATGTCTTCGTCAGTTTCCAAAGCGACTCGTTATACAATGTTACTGGCCTGCCTGCTCTTTTGTGTTGGCTGCGACCAGTACACCAAAAAGATCGCCGTTGAAAAACTCAAATTTGAACCACCGGTGACTTATTTCAATAACACATTCCGCATGGAATATGCAGAGAATACAGGTGCCTTTCTCAGTGTTGGCAGCCGACTGTCAAAACCGGTCCGTTTTTTCCTGCTGGTTGTTGCCAACGCCGCATTTTTGATTCTTGTTACGGGAATGCTGGTCTTTCGCTGGCAGATGCCTCTGCTGCAATTTATCGCTCTCTCATTATTACTGGCAGGAGGCATCGGCAATTTAATTGATCGTGTCTTCCTGAA
>JAGQQP010000284.1 GCA_020426085.1 Planctomycetaceae bacterium
CAATGACGACCCAGCCATTCGTGGACGGGAGATTCATGCAGAAGCCTATCAGTTCTTCCAATTAATCACGCCTGGTTTTTGTGGCAGTTGTCATGACGTATTTGCTCCCAACGGATTCCGACTCGAAGATGCCTTTAGTGAATTCAAACATTCACCTGCTGCTAAAAAATGCAAAGAGAACTGCCAGGACTGTCACATGGGAGCCGTCCCCGGTGAAGCGATGGGCTATACCTACTCTCCCGCAGCAGTTGTTGGTAATGTCAAAACTCCCGTGCGGAAACATACAAACCATATGATGATCGGCCCGGATTACCCGATCATTCACCGCGGCCTGTTCCCTCATAATCCTGCTGCAGTTCGCGAGGAAGATACGCCTCCTTCTCCCGATACTGGCCTGGCAACGATGCGGGAATGGCTCTGCTTTGATGATGCTGCCGGCTGGGGAACACCCGAATTTGAAAAACATGTAACGGACACAGACTACTTCCCGCCTCCCTGGGACGACCAGATCATGCGGATGAAAGCCAGACAAATATTGAACGATCAATATGAATTGCTGGGAGAAGCAGCCACTCAACGTCTGCAGATTTTACGAGCGGGGTATCACCTGGGGGAAATCGAGGTTGAGAAAGCGAAATGGTACGACCTGAAATTTTCGGTCCCTGTTTCCAACATCACGCTCGGACATGGAGTACCAACTGGTTTTGATGCAGAACGGGTTGTCTTTTTACGTACCATGGTCTGGGATCAAAACGGACGACTGGTATTTCAATCTGGCGATCTCGACCCGAACGGCGATATTCGCGATTCGCATTCACTCTACGTCCATAATGGAGAAATCCCATTGGATCGCCAGCTGTTTACTCTGCAGTCCCGGTTTATCACTCGTAATGTTCGCGGGGGAGAACGAGAGCAGGTCTTAAATGTTCCTTACTCTCTGGATCCCTTACCCTATTTTCGGCCGGCAACCCGTCCGTTCACAGTACTGGGACGCCCCATTGGAGCACGAAAGCAGAAGCAGAATATTGAAGCCAAA
This sequence comes from Planctomycetaceae bacterium, assembly GCA_020426085.1. Taxonomy (GTDB): domain Bacteria; phylum Planctomycetota; class Planctomycetia; order Planctomycetales; family Planctomycetaceae; genus Gimesia. The sequence continues at coordinate 1,037 of JAGQQP010000284.1, forward strand.
GGCAGTCGACTGGCAAATTATCATGTTTCGAGAAGACAGTTAACCGGACCGGGAAATTATACGATACGCGTTCAACTGATCGCAGGCATGGTACCCGTCAATCTGGTACATGAAATCTCTGATGTGGGATTTGACTATGGGATGTCTGCCCGTGATATCGCAGATGGTGTGGTTGATGGCCACATGGTGTTATATGAAAAAGTCGAGACGGTTTGTATTCCCTGATATTAAATGACGCAGATGAAATCTAACGCATGGTATTTTCTGTTGATGATAGTCACGGGCGCACTGCTGATGTGTCCGCTGTCTGCCGTTGCGCAAACTCCTGAAGAACCGGGCCGCGTCAGCCTCCCCCCTTCTCCAGAAGCAGCGTTAGAATTTCAGGAGATGACCGAAAATGATGAATTCGACGACTACTATATCAACCCCTATGCTGACCGGGTCGAATATGACCCTTATGTCAATCACGACCACGCTCCCCTCCCCTGGAAGCTGGGAGAACTGGCATTAGAAGCGTTGTCATCTCCCGCCAAGCCGTTGGCGCACCTGGGAGAATGGCTTCTCTGTTCGGAACATTACAGTCCGGAAACACCACTGGACGATCATGCGATCGGTTTACAGCCCATCCCGGCACGACCTGACTTATTGATCGAAACCAATGAAAAGTTTCTGGATGTCGGATTTCTGAACCAGGGGATCGTCCTGCCGACAGGCGCTGTCTGGCGTCCGTCGTTCTGGGTCTTTGGAACATATCGTACGTCCCTCGATTATTTTAATAATCGCAATGGAACCAATGTCACCGAGTGGGCTAACCGGCTCGATCTGTTCGGACAACTGAATCTCTCCGGGACAGAACGACTGGTCGTCGGCCTGCGATCGCTGGACAAGGAATTGACGGCGTCTCGTTTATTCACCAGTTATGAATTCCACGATGGACAGTGGCTGGATGGTTTGAACGCAGATATTCAGACTCTGTTCTTCGAAGGGGATTTCGGCGAAATCTTTCCGAACCTGGACCCCTACGATGTCCATCGCTACGACATAGGGTTCTCTGTGGGACGACAACCGATGTCATTTCAACAGGGCCTTTTGATCAACGAAGATATGGTCGATGCCGTCACTGTCACGCGTAATACAGTGAATGGCGGAGGCATTCTGAATATGCGCATCACAGGTGTGTATGTTGAGAGTGATATCAACCGCAACAATAATGAACGAGACCCGGATGCCCGCCTGTATGGTATTTTCACAGAAACAGATCTGGCTGTCAGTACGATTAACGCGGACATTGCTACCGTCTATTCCAGTAATCAGCAGTTCGGTAGCAACACGGCATTTGGACTGAGTGCGATCCAGCGCCTGCACGGATTCCACAATACGTATAATTCATCACTCCAGGTACTCGCCTCGTTTCCTCACGAAGGAGCAACGGCTGTTTCCGGTCAGGGAGAACTGCTATTCAGTCAGCTCTCTTTGACGCCTCATCATTCAAACGACCTGGTCTATTTCAATGCATTCTGGGCAATTGACCAGTTTACTTCTCCTGCACGTGGCACACTGGCGGGGGGGCCTCTGGGGCAAGTCGGAATTCTGTTCGCCTCACCCGGACTGGGACAATATGGTGCCCCCCTTAGCAATCAGGCTACCGATGCCGCCGGAGCGAGCCTGGGTTATCAGCTGTTCTATGATAAAACCCGGCAACAGTTGATTTTCGAAATTGGTGGTCGCAAAAACACACAGGGAATTAACGATGGCGCGATGGCGGGTGCCATTCGCTACCAGAAAGCCATCGGACAGCATTGGATTATGCTCCTCGACAGTTTTGTGGGCAAACAGGAGTCGAGGGGAGTGGGCTCGGGGGCTCGTATTGAATTTCTCGCAAAATTTTAAAGTAGGTCCGTCATCAGCAGTTGTATCCACGTAATATAATCCAGTCCTTTCACATAGCTGTAACTGATAATTGAGTTCAGTCGGGCAGTTTTCTTGCCAAAAACACGCATGAACAGCACGACTTGTCGATATTGCAGGCAATCGGGTACAATCTCCTCATTACGCTCCGGCCAAGCCCGGATGCCCGACACGATTCATGAAATCGATACAGTCCTGACTGGGAGATTTGTTGGTTGTTTGATGAGCACGAAGACCCTGAGATCTTTCTCAACCGGTTACGAGAGAATCCGGAAGGGGTGCTTGCGGACGAATATAACCGTTATCGGGACCGTTTATGGCGTATTATCAACTTTCGATTGGATTCACGCCTGCTGGGTCGCGTTGATGCGGACGACATACTGCAGGAAGCATACCTTGATGCTGCCACTCGGATTGATCATTTTCTGAACGACCCGGCAACCTCTTTTTTTATCTGGTTGCGAACGATCGTCGGACAGACTTTGATAGACGTACACCGTAGACACCTGGGTGCACAAAAACGAGATGTGCGCCGTGAAGTAAAAGCGAAGCGTCGTGTTTTTTCAGCGTCGACATCCTTTCAGATTGCGAACGTACTGCTGGGTGATATGACTTCCCCCAGTCAGGCAGCCCTTAAGGAAGAACTGGCAATTCAGCTGCGGGAAGCTTTGGAATCACTCAATGAGATTGATCGGGAGATTCTGGTTTTGAGACATTTTGAAGAACTGTCAAACCTTGAGGCGTCTGAAGTGCTGGAAATTGAACCCAAAACAGCCAGCATGCGATATTTTCGTGCTCTGACCAGATTACGCTCCATTCTGGTTCAGATACCCGGTATTATAGAGTAAACAGTCTTCTTCGAAGCGTGTTTCTTCACAGATTGAAATCGTCAGGACAACAGTTAATGTTATCACCCGATTCACCTCAATCAATTAAGAATCTGACTCCGCCAGGCACCACGGATCTGGATCAGCTTGCAGACGAATTCATTGCTAAAATTCGCCAGGGTGAAAAACCAGAAATTTCTGACTATGCAGACCGATACCCGGAACTGGCTGGTGAAATCGAAGAAATCTTTCCCGCAATCGTTGCCCTGGAAGGCGGAAAACATGCAGCTCAGGCCCAGGGTAAAGTCTCCCTGGGTGCCAGTGCACCGGAACAACTGGGGGATTTTAAAATTGTCCGGGAAATCGGCCGTGGTGGCATGGGCGTCGTCTACGAAGCCATACAGGAATCGCTCAATCGCCGTGTCGCCTTAAAACTGCTGCCTCGCCATTCGCTGCTTGATGACAAACAATTGAAACGATTCCGCAGAGAAGCGGAACTGACTGCTTCCCTGCATCACACGAACATTGTTCCGGTATTCGGTGTGGGTGAAAACGGAAATTTTCACTACTACGTCATGCAGCTGATTGAAGGCGTCGGACTGGATGAACTGACACAGAAAATTGTCGCTACCGCTGAGGATACGCAATTCAAAGGCCAGGCAGTCAAACCTGGATCTGAAACACAAACCGGCACTGACATTTCCACTGCCCTGGATGAAACGATTGAGTTTCAACCTCTGGATCGTTCGGATCTCGAAAGTCCGAATTCAGCAGACTTTGCAAAGTTTGTTGCTACGCCTGCCAATATTGCTCAACTGGGAATTCAGGCAGCAAATGCCCTGCAATATGCACACGACCGGGGTATCCTGCATCGCGACATCAAGCCGGGAAATCTGCTCCTCGATCGTGATGGCTTATTATGTATCACCGATTTTGGACTGGCACGGGCAGCCGAGCAGAGCGACCTTAGTAAGTCGACGGATATCGTGGGAACACTGGGATACATGGCTCCGGAAATGTTTCGGGGGGATACCTGCCGCCAGAGTGATATCTATGGGCTGGGAATCACACTATATGAACTTTTAACGAAACGTTATGCGATAGAGAGAACCAGCCGACATGCCATGATCGAACAGATCACACATGGCACAATCACCTCACTGAGACGTATCAATCCACGCATCCCACGGGATCTGGAAACCATCATTCTCAAAGCGATCGCCACCGATACGAAACATCGATATCAGTCGGCAAGTGAACTGGCTGAAGACCTCAAACGGTTTCTGGAAAATCGCCCCATTCGGGCAAAGCGGGTTTCGCCAATCGAGTATCTGTGGCGCTGGAGCTGCCGCAATCCTGCAGTCGCCTCTCTGTCCGGACTTGCTTTGTTGTTGATGCTTGCTTTGGGTATTTCCATGGCAGTGGGATTTGAAAGGGAGCGACGGGAACGTAAGAAAGCAGAAGCATCGGCTCAACTGGCGACCAATGCGCTGGACCGAGTCTTTGATCGCTTTGTTCCTGCGCGGCTGCATTCTACTGAAGTATCCGGAGGCGGGGATGGCTATGGGGAGCCGGTTCTGTCACGTGAATCGGCAGACCTGCTGGCGGGAATGGTCCAGTTTTATGAGCAGCTGGCCGATTCAACAGGAGAACAGGAAGAATTTCAGAATAAGGCGGCAAACGCACAGCGTAAAATCGGAGATATCCATCGTCGCCTGGGGGACTTTCGTTCGGCCCTGACTTCCTATCAGAAATCACTCTATCTGTATCAACAGAATACTGGTGAATCGAATGCATTGATCATTGCTAATTTATATAACGAAATCGGCCGTACTTTCCGTTATCTGGCTCAACAGAAAGAAGCTTCTGAAGCACATGATCGTGCTGAAAAACTTTTGCAGTCAACAATTACCGCTCATCCTGAACAGGAAGATTTACAGTTTGAGCTTGCACGGACCTACTTTCTGAAAGCCATCCAGTTTCATCCTGACCAGTTAGGAAATGCATTGCCGGAAATGGATCTGAGTTCTCCACCTGAGGGATCCATACCATCTGAAAATGACCAGCTCAATGTCCAGCAGGCAATAGAGATTCTTGAAAACCTGATTAAATCAGATCAGACCAATCCAGAGTATCGTTATCTGCTCGCATTATGTCTTCAGGAACAGATTCCCGCCGAT
>JAGQQP010000285.1 GCA_020426085.1 Planctomycetaceae bacterium
GACCTTCACTGGCAGCAGCGACAGGGGGCGCCAGGGGGGCGTGAAAGCGTTGAGGGCAGATTCGCTCCACCGGAACAGACGATTGAATGGCATCGGACAGCTGTTCGACATCCGGCCAGTGACAGGCGCCGGTATTTTCGTCCCGTACGCTGCCGCTGCACGCAGGTTTGTAAACGCCGGTCTGCACACCTTCTGCCACCAGCTGGCGGGCAATGGCAGCAGTGATGTAAGTCTTGCCGACATCCGTATCGGTGCCCACGACCATCAATCCGGGGATATTTAATGAAAAAACGTCCACATTCCATTCCTCAAGCCATGCAGGCAATTATCACTTTTACGGAACAACTGTTTGTCTCTGCTTGCGATCAGGGCGGTATCGCTTTTATGATTATACAGAGTGAAGCGTGTTCTGCAGCCGTGCTGAGGCCTGAAAAAGCTGGCATCTGTGACGTACGCTGTTTTTAAACCTCATAACGAGCAAATCGACGAAGTTGCACTAGAATTCAGATCGAGTCATGAAACGTAAAAAAGGTTCTTCCGGCGGTGCAAGCCTGGATTCTCTGCTGGATACGATGACCAATGTGGTAGGGATCCTCGTGATCATGCTGACCGTCACTCAGCTGGGCGTGGGAGAAGCCGTCAATCGTATCACCAGCGCGATTGACGAAGAGGATATGAAGCGCGCTGAAGAAAAGGTGGTAGAGCTCGATGAATTGCTGAAGCTTGAGAAAGAGCAGCTGGAGACGGTGAAAGAATTGACTGCCGATAAGACGTCGGTCAATCCGGAAGAGCAGAAGAAACTGGCAGAAAAGCTGAAGAAAGAGCTGGAGAAATTAAAAGAGATCCAGGTCAATATCGAGAAACTGAAGAAAGAGATCGCCGAGCGCGACAAGCAGGTGAAATCACTCGAAGAAAGTATTGTTACCAAAGAGACAGAGCTGGCAGACATCAAGGCGAAGCTGGCGAAAACTCCGGATCCGGGGCCGACGCCGAATGCCAAAATTGTGAATCTGCCTAATCCGCGCGATGCTCCCAAAGAAGCCCGGGCCATCGATTATGTCTGCCGCCACGGTCGAATCATGCGGGTTGATATTCCCCTGCTGCAGAACCTGGCTTTGACGGCGATCGCTCAGAGTCGGCTCGTGACCGCGCCGGAGCAGGCCATCGATTGCGACAAACTGGTCAACGTGTTCGAAAACAAGAATGTCGGCAATCGTGACTGGCGAATCAAACTGAAACCGGTGGGCGGAGTGCCTTACCTCGTGCTCGAATTACGCGACGGGCGCGGAGATACTTCAGAACGTCTGCGGAGATCAACGGCGCTGTTTCGTCAGGAACTGCAGAAGATCAACCCGCAGCTCTTTTATCTGAACTTTCGAGTCTGGTCAGACAGCTATGATACCTATCTGGTGGCGCGGGAATATGCGGATCAGAAAGATGTGATGGCAGGCTGGTCTGCTTTGGACAGCGGTTCTGAATTTCGAATCCCTCTAGGGGGGAATCTGAAGCTGACCTGCGAAGGTTATAAACCGCCTCCAGCCCAGCCCGCTGCTCCCGAACCTGACTTACCGCCGCCAACAGAACGGAAGCTGCCCGGCAACAAAATCGACTGATTTCCTGCGCTGAACGGATTGGTACTGCGGGTCTCTCGTGTCTGTAGATCGGTTCAGAATCGTGATGGGAACGTTGTTTGAGGTGTTTCCTTTATTAACAAGGATCTATAAAACCTTTGACGGGAAAACATGACGCTGTTTCGCCAGTTTGACAGTGCTGGCTAGTGATTTGCGTTTCCTATATTCTCTAGTTTATGCAGACTCTGGCTGTTAACGCTCTGATAATCATCAGTGTATTTTGATGATAAAGTAACTGGAACGTTTTCTCATGCTGTCCTCAACAGACGGTCGATTCAGTGTTATGTGGCCCATTAAAAAAGGGTACTGAGGAATTAAAACGTTCCTGTCTCAACACGAGGTTGATAAGGCTGTGGTCATCGAATCTTCGCCCCGGTATTCACTGGAAATCAAAAAGGGAAAAACCAGTTTTCCCGTGCGGCCTGTGACAGGTGGCCGCCTGACGATTGGAGCAGGTTCCTGCTGTGGTCTTCAGGTCACCGGTCGAGAGATGCCGATCTTACATTCCGTGATTCATGTCGAAGAGGAAGTGGCCCGGATCGAAGCCATCGTTTCTCAACCTCAACTGTTATTGAACGGGATTCCGCTTCGCACCTCAGAACTGTCCGATGGCGATCTGATTACGATCGGGCCCATCGAATTTGTGTTTTGTCAGTCCAGACCACATACAGCAACGAGCATTTCCACCGCTGGCTTATCTGGCTCGCCGCTTCAGACGAGCGCACCAATCACCCCAGATAAAAAAAGAGATCACTTTATGACCAAAGAAACTACTCTGAAGGACCTGTCTGCGTCCGAACTTGTTGATCTGATTGAACAGGATTTTCACCTGATTGAGAAATACGAATCACGTCGGGAACAGGGTGCCGCTGCCTTGCTGTCTCAGCTTCATCAGTTGAACGAGGAACAGGAAGAACAGGAATTCCAGCAGGAGTCGCTTTCTGAGCAGGAACAACTGGTGCTGTTAGCAGATCTCGAAAACATGATGCAGGAACTGACACGGTTCTCGGAAGAACTGCATCAGCGAGCCGATCAGTTAACCAGCCGCGAAAAGCAATACGAAGTCGCTGCCGCTTCCTTACTTGAAACCCAGGAGAAACTGGCTTCACAACTGGACCGGACACTGGACCACGTTGGATCGATCAACCGGGATCGAGATGAAGAAAGCGGTCCCCAGCGGGCGATTGCCTGATCTGAATCAGATACATTCTTTTATCCTGTGTGCTGTCAGACCTCTGATTCACACAGGATTTTTTTACGTCTTACCGAGTAAAAAGAAAGGCAACTCATCCGGTGATTGCGATGTCACTTAAGTTGAGTTGCCTGTAAACAGCCTGAATTCAGGACCGGGATCAGGACGCTTCGCGAAACCGGAGCGATGGTTTTTCGATGGTGACAATCGTGTTAGGCAGCACGCTTTTCATCAGCGAGACACTCGCACCGATGACGGCATCCTGGCCGATTACAGTGTCGCCTCCCAGAATCGTTGCATTAGCGTAAATCACCACCCCTTTTTCGATGGTGGGATGCCGTTTCTGTTCGCGGATGATGCGGCCTTCAGAGTCTTTCGGGAAGCTCAATGCGCCCAGGGTGACCCCCTGATAGACTTTCACGTTTTCTGCGATCTCACAGGTTTCCCCAATCACAACCCCGGTACCGTGGTCAATGAAGAATGAATGGCCGATGGTAGCACCGGGGTGAATATCAATCCCGGTCTGTGCATGAGCCCATTCCGACAGCATACGGGGGATAATGGGGACTTCCAGTTTGTACAATTCATGGGCGATCCGATAGATCGTAATCGCTTCCAGTCCGGGATAGCAGAAGATGATTTCATCAAAGCAGGTTGCGGCCGGGTCGCCGTCTAATGCTGCCTGTACGTCGGTAGCCAGAGCACGGCGGATTTCCGGGATGGTTTCCAGAAACTGGATCGTTTTCTGCTGCCCTTCGGCTTCGAAATCGATCTGGTTGAGTTTCTCGCAGTCGGCGCCATGTCTCTGGACATGCTGGTGCCGTAATGCGCGACCAATTTGCAGTGTCAGGATATCGTGCAGGGAATCAATGATGTTTCCCACATGATAAGTGACGTTACCCAGATGCAGATTCTGACGGCGGCTGTAGCCTGGGAAAATGACGTCTTTCAATTCCTGTGCCGCTTCAATGACGGCGTCCTGGCTGGGAAGCGGACAATGGCCTAAATGATGAATCGTCCCAATTTCATGATAGGTTTCGACGATACGATCTGTCAGTTCGGGGAGCCGCTCTTTTTGCTGGAAATCCGTAGCCATGAGAATTTTCCTGCTTGTCATCTGGAAATGGGTGTAAAAGCTGTGATCTGTGGTCAAAGCCTGTGATCAAGACAATTCTCGATCGGAATAAGTTCTGTAAATTGCCTCAGCTGACAGGCATCTTTCCTGAATTCTATGCTTGCCGACAAAAAGTCCACAAGTAGACAACGAAAAAATGCCTTCTCTAATTTCAAATCGGCGTCTGAATGACTGGAAATTGAGAAATTCTCATATTCCTTACAGCCGTCGCAGGGAATACAGCTTTCATGCTTGTCACAGTCTTCCAGAATCAGGTCGGGTTCTGTTCAGATTCAGAGTTGAAGTATCACAGAAGAAAATTTCTAAGTGCCATCTCATAAAAGGGATAGAGGAAAAATGAGCGAACAGTTTACCCAACCTGAATTTCCTCAATCCGTTCAATCCCTCCCCGGCATTACGCCGATAAAAATCAGAGTGAAGGACCCTGGTCTGTCGGGTTCCCATCACTGCTGTGCAGAGCTTTTTCCGACAGGGATGAATCGTGACGAATTCTACCAGACTGCTGCGCTGGCTGACGCCTCCTGTTCGACAGGAGCGCGACGACTGGACTTTACTGCGATCCTGCGCGGACGATGCGGAGCAGCTGGCAACTGATTCAGATGCATTCCGCAGGTTGCGGATTTCCTATCGCGAGTTGAATCAGCAGAATCAGGAATTAAAGATCGCGCCGCAGCACAAAGTTCTGACGCAACTGCAGGCACGGGTCCAGGTGATTCTGCTCCGCTGTCAACTCTACCTGGACGCACACCCGACCCATTCCGTTTCGCAGGCTCAGGAACCAATCCTGACGCGCATTCTGGATTACCTGTGCGAAGAACAGCGGTATATCCGACAGCAGCTGCTGTTGACTCAGACGACAGAACATTATGTCAAACAGTTAAAACTGGCCACGCAGGATGTCTGGACGAAAACGTACTGCTGTCCGAACCTGCTGCTGAATCTGATACGCAAAATCAAAAATGATGACGTGCACCTGCATCAGCCGGGCGAATTCCTGTTTGCTTCACTGGATGATATTCAGGAACTCATCAGTGCGCAGTTACAGGATACCGAATTGTCCGTGTACCTGCGGGGGCTGGAAACCGCACGACTCATTTTTTTCGTCAGTCGCAAGATCACTGCCTGGCAGGAAAGCTGTGAACTGTTGATGATCGCCGGGTTATTACATGACCTCGGCTGGCTGATGCTCAAACCTCGAAAGAACACACGTGCTGAGAAATCAAAAACCGATCAGTCTGCAATCGAGCAGGGGCATCCTGTGCTCGGAGCCGCGTTGCTGGGCGGGCTGCGGGGATTCCCGGGCGACTCCTATTTAACAGAAGTTATCTCACAACATCACGAGCGCCTGGATGGAACCGGTTACCCGCGGGGCCTGCATACGTCTGCATTGGGTGAATATTCGCGTCGGCTGGCGGTGGTCTGTCGCTTTCTGGAACTGAAGAATATTGAACGTGAACTGACGGCGGACGGCATCCGGACGTACGAACGCGAAGAAGTCGCATTTGCCGCGGCATTGCAGCTTTTCCGGGAGGCCCGTCGCGGGGAATGGGATGAGACGGTCGTCGACCCGTTTCTGTCTGCATTGGATGAGAGCCTGCTGGAAACGCTGATCGAAGCCGATCGGCACAACGACCCGTTCACGCTCAAGCGATTTCAGCAGCAGCGACGGGATGATGCACACGAGCCGATCCCTCCGCCACATTTTTCGATCGAATCTTCTACTACCGAGTCCGCTAACCTGACTGAAAACCATTCCAAGTCATGACGCAAAAAAACAACTCGCAAAGCGAGCTGGCTCTTACGGAGAGCAGTTACTGGTGCGAAGCACGACAGCCTCTGGTCTGCCTGGTGTTTCTGGCACCGTTGCTGCTGATCTACGAGTGGGGCGTGCTTTCCATGGGCGGCAATCAGCCCGAACTGCTTCGTAACGGAGCCGATTACTGGATGCGCAGCTGGCTCTCGCAGCTGGGCTTCACGCAGACTTTTC
>JAGQQP010000286.1 GCA_020426085.1 Planctomycetaceae bacterium
CCTCTTATTATTCCTTCGACTACGGTCAGGTGCACTTCATCGTTCTGGATGATATCGAATGGATCGTTCCTGAAGAAAACAAAGACACTAAGAAGGAAAAGAAAGGTCATTATCAGGGCGGACTCGGAAAAGAGCAGCTTGAGTTTATCAAGAATGACCTGCAGCAGATTCCCGCAGATCAGCTGGTGGTTCTCATGATGCATATTCCCATGATCGAGATTGAAGATCGTCAGGATCTGTATCGCTTAATTGAAAAACGTCCGTTCTGTATGTCGATCTCAGGTCACACGCATCATCATGAACATCGTTTTATCACAAAAGAAGATGGCTGGCGTGGGCCTAAGCCACATCATCATATCATCAATGTCACTGTCAGTGGCAGCTGGTGGTCGGGTTCTCCGGATGAGCGGGGCATTCCCCATACGATGATGGCGGACGGTGCTCCCAACGGATATTCACTTATTACTTTTGACGGTACCGAATACGATCTGGATTTCCGCGCCGCTGGTCGTTCAGCCAGCTATCAGATGAATATTCTCGCACCCGAACAAGTGACTGCAGATCAGACTGCAGAGACTGAAGTGTATGCCAACATCTTCAATGGCTCAGAACGTTCTAAAGTCGAAATGCAGGTGGGGAATTCCGGTAGCTGGGCGGTGATGGAAAAGATTGATGAAATCGATCCCAGTTATAAGCAACTGTCTGAGACTGAAAATGCTGTGGAAGGTAAGAAATATCGCGATCTGCCTAAAGCGAAAAAGTCTTCGCATCTCTGGCGGACAAAGTTACCCGCTGGACTGAAGCCAGGCACACATCTGATCCGCATTCGTACGGTGGAGATGGACGGCGACAAACATCAGAGCGGACGTGTCATTCGTGTTCTGCCTGCCAGGCCCGTAGAAAAAACGGCTTCAACGACAGTCACTGAAAAGTAACTGAGTAATACAGTGTGTTCAATATAAAACAGGGGAATGTGAACGCTTTCGCATTCCCCTGTTTACATTTCATTTTGAATAATGGAATGCTTAACGCTGGGAGATGACGACCTTATTCACTTTCTTGTGACAGGCGATACAGGTCATTGTCAGATGCAGGTAACTGAGCGAAGCACCATCCAGATTTTTCTCTTTAGCGAACTTGATGACTTCTTTTGCGCTCGAGCGGAATTCTTCACTCTGTCTGGCAAAAATGGGTCCTTCAATCACCTGCCATTCAGTCGCATTGCTCATCTCGATCATCCGTTTGGCACCTTTCTGCATCAGGTCGTAGTCTTCAACCATCAGCCCTTCCAGCACCTGTTGCGAACTGGTCAGTTTCTCGCGCATAAATTGGCTGAGTCGTTTTTCTCCCTCGGTTTCCTTATCCTCTGATTCCTTCTTATCGCCTTCCTGATTGCATTGATCGGGTGCGGAGGCATGCGCGACACGAATTTCTTCAGAACCGATTCCTGCGATCACCAATAGAAATCCACCAAGCAGAAAACAGAGAGTTTTTGACATGACTCGGGCCTTTTATAACAGTTGAAAATGGGAGGGAGTACCAATCAAAATTTAATTGGATCATCTACTCCACTATGATAGTTGATACGCATGCATTTTCAATACTGTTTTCAAAAGCAAGGGTCATCATTACTGGGAACATGTGATTCTTGCTGGTGGCATCAGTCCGGTAACTCGATTTCCAGCGGTAGTGTAGACAGTTTTTTATCCCGGGGAATGAAGTAGGGAATGGATTCTGCCATCAACCTGTTCTGCAGGCCTTCGAACATTTTCGTACGTGCTTCTTCCGCGGTGGCATTTCGCAGTATGAGAAACCGCGGATTGACCAGAGCCTGCGTTGACCAGAGAGTCCGTTTGCTTGCCGTATCAACCCAGGAAAGTTTGAATGCGGCGGCAGTCGCCTGCAGGGTTTCTCCTGTGGGAGTCTGCCCCAGGGGATTCCCCGGGCCTGGTGTACCACGCTTGGTCATTTGCAACTTGTTTCCATCCTGTTCCTGATACTCAATTTTCAGAACCACGGGTTGATCAGGGGCCACTTTGAAAGTGTCCGACTCCAGACGCTGTTGCATGACTTCGGCCAGAACGGTTTTAACTTCTTCATGATCCCCGAATTTGAGATTACCGACAGAGACATCGATGCTGACCTGCTGGCCGGCACCTAAGATGGCTTCAGACTGGCTCTGGTAGGCTGCCAGGCTGTCCGCGATTTTTTGTTCTGGAATTTTGACAGGCACCAGTTTAGGTTTTCGATTGAGCAGTGCGCGCCCTTTGGCGTCACGCAATGCGGAAGCTGTTTCTGCCAGCAGGTATTTGGGAGTCAGGTAAATTTCATTACGAATGATGACGTAGGGAACCGGTTTCAAGGTCCACAACACCTGCTTCAGCTTCCGATCAATAAACCAGTCGCCGTACAACAGCCAGCCTCGTCCATCCGGAAACCAGACCATATTTTCGCCACTGTAACCGGGATCGCGCGTGGCTTCACTTAAGTTCCCTGTTACGTGATATTCAAGTGCAGCCTGACCATTACTGAGGTCTAGCGTCCAGAGCGTCGTATTGTCTGAGCTCATCAGCAGCAGTCCCAGTTCTTTCCCGTCCGCCGAAAAGTTCATACCGTTATAGATGTAGTAAGGGTCCTTTCCAAATTCAGAGCTCGTTTTACTCAGCAGCTGTTTGACATCGATCTCTCTCACCAAGTCCAGAGTTCTCAAGTCATAGATATGAAATTTATTCGATGAGTCATAAGAGAAAAGATAATTGCCTCCCGGGCTGATTTTAAAATTCAAATCGGAAAACTCATTGTATTTGACTTCCCGTTCCTTGATCAGCGTTCCTGATGAAAGGTTCCAGACTTTCAGCATTGTTTTAAAACCGGAGGCTTCTTTGGAAAGCATTTTGGCGAACGCAAGATCCGATCCGCAGATTTCAAATTTGGAAAGTATCGAGTCGGCAGGTCCGACTTCCCAGTCTGCTACGACGAGCGGTGGATCAACGAGCGAACTCCAGGGTTGATTTACCTGTGTCGATGATGTCTTGTCCGACGGTGAACCAGACTTTTTCTGAGCGGCCGCAGTTTCTTCTCTCTGTTTACCAGTAATTCGTTTGATCCGTTCAAACGTCGTTTTCATTTTTTCCGAAGTTAATTTGCGTTCTTCGGCATCTGTTGTTGTTTTCATCGTTTCAGAATAGGCTGCCATCTGTTTGTGAAGGCGTTTTAATTCTTCGCTGCGTGCTTTCGGATCGTCTGGAATGGGTGTCGTATCAACGGGAGTCGATTCCGTCGGTGTCGCTGCAGCATTAGCTGCAACCGTTTCCTCTGCTGGTTGCACAGGGGCTCCCTCTGGCTGAACTTCCGCCGCGACATCTGCAGGTTGCTCCTGGTTCTCCTTGCCGGGAAACAATCCTTTGACCACGGTGTAAGAAATAAAGAATGCGACGACAAACGCGGCGACTCCCGCGATAATTCCTACTACATTAGAGCCACTTCCCGAAGATTTCTTTTTCTTCGAGGGGCCGGCGGAAGATTTCTTTTTTCGAGAGGGGCGCGCAGGTGCCTCGAAATCTTCCTCGTAAAAATCATCGACTAAATCGTCGTCCCCGTCAGGCACGCGCATTTTGCTTCCGCAGGATTTGCATTTCAATGTCTGGCCGGCACGTTCATCGCGCACATTATATTCCTGGAAACAGGATTCGCATTCGAATTTAATCATTCAAAGAGGCCCTTATGAATTAGATGATTCAGAAATGAAATCGAGCGTTACCACAACTCAAATCATGTATCAATTGAACTCGATTCGCAAGCAGAAAATCGGCGATTTGACTGAAATCGGACCTCCTGTAAATTCGGTTTCAAGTCTGAGAATCAGCATTGCAGGCTGTGATTGAGTCTGGTTCAGCTTATAATCAATCGTAAGGAGAATGAATACTCATCAGCTCGCCCGTGAAACTCAAGGACACTGTAATGCATCGGATTATCAAACTGTTGACTGGCACGATTGCCCTGGCTTTTTTCTGCATGGTCTGTCAACTCGAAGCGGCAGAACGCCAGCCCGGTGATCGACCCAATCTGATTGTCATCATGGTTGATGATATGGGATACGCCGGCGTGAGCTGCTTCGGGAATCCTTATTTCAAAACTCCCGAAATCGACCGGCTGGCAGCAGAAGGCATGAAGTTCACCGACTTCCATTCCTCGGGCACTGTCTGCTCTCCCACACGGGCGGGGCTGCTGACAGGCCGCTATCAGCAGCGGGCAGGAATTGAAGCCGTCATTCACCCGGTCAGCGATCATCCCGAACATCGCAAAGGCCTGAGTAAGAGTGAGAACACCTTCGCTGAACTCTTAAAGCAGGCCGGATACCGGACGGGACTGATTGGAAAATGGCACCAGGGGTATCCCCATAATTCCGCGGAGTTTCATCCTGACAATCATGGCTTCGATACCTTTGTTGGTTATCACAGTGGCAATATCGATTTCGTCAGCCACGTCGGAGATCATGTCAAACACGACTGGTGGCATGGACGCAAAGAGACTCAGGAGACAGGCTACTCCACCCATCTGATTAACCAGTACGCGCTGCAGTTTATCAAAGAGAACCAGGATCAGCCCTTCTGTCTGTACCTGGCGCACGAAGCCATTCATAACCCCGTGCAGGTTCCCGGCGATCCGGTTCGTCGCACGGAAGCGGAAGGCTGGAAACGCTGGAAGCCGGCCAATGAAGCCGAACGGATTGAAAAATTCCGAGGCATGACATTGCCCGTGGATGAAGGAGTTGGCCAGATTCGTGAATTCCTGGTTGAGTCCGGCCTGGATAAAAATACGTTCGTGCTGTTCTTCTCAGACAATGGTCCCTCGCGCGACTTTCCCAGTGGCAGTCCGAAATGGCGCGGAGGGAAAGGTTCGGTCTATGAAGGCGGACATCGGGTTCCTGCCATCGCCTGGTGGCCTGAAAAAATTCAGGCCGGTACGGTGACCGATGTCCCTGCAATCAGCATCGATGTGATGCCGACCCTGCTGGGAATCGCACACGTGAAAACGCCCCGGGATCGTCCGCTGGATGGCGTCGATCTTTCTCCGGTATTGTTTGAGCAGAAGTCTCTCGCCGAACGCCCTCTGTTTTGGGCTTCCCTCTCGAATAACGGCAGTCGCTCCGAAGCCTTACGCGCTGGGCCCTGGAAGCTGGTCGTGCAGCATCCCCGCGCGACGCCGGGCACATTTGAAAATGAGAAAGTCGAACTCTATCGGCTCGATCAGGACCCCGGAGAAGAAAACAATCTCAGCAAGGCAGAACCTCAGCGCACCTTCCGCATGCTGAAACAGTTGAAAGACTGGTACCAGGATACCCAGCAAACCGCCACCCCCCAGCCGGGTGGCTGGTTGAAACAGGGGAGTTAAACATTTCTGGTTACTCTGGCAGCGTAATTTCGAAAGGCAGCATTTTCAGCGTATCGTCTTTAGGAATGAAGTAGGGGATGAATTCAGCCCGTAGTCTGCTTTGTAGATTTTCGAACATTTCCGTGCGTGCCCCCTGCGCAGTGGCTTCTTTTAAATACAGGACACGGGGGTTGATGGCAACTTTCTTCGACCAGAGTGTTTTCTGTGATTCCCGATCATACCAGGAAAGTTCAAACAGCGCAGCGGTCGTTTCCAGGGTTTGCCCTGTCGCCACTCTTCCCAGCGGATTTGCAGCGGAAGGCTTCACGTTTTTGGCAAGTTGTAATGTATTCCCCGCCTGTTCCTTGTATTCAATTTTGAACACAGTGGGTTGATCGTCGGCGACTTGAAAACCTTCTGTTTTCAGACGTTGTGTGATGACGTCCCCAAGAATGGATTTGACTTCTTCAGGTTTTCCGAATTTGATTTCACCCACATTTACTTCCAGGCTGACCTGCTGACCGGCACCGAGATAAGCCTCGCTCCGACTGTCATAAGCCGCCAGAGT
>JAGQQP010000287.1 GCA_020426085.1 Planctomycetaceae bacterium
GCATAAAATGCCTGCAGATTCTGTTTCTGCTGCGCATCGTCGGAAAACTCCTCCGTAATTTCCACGACGCGTCCCTCCCAGCCTCCCTGGCGGCTGTTATGGGGCAGCTGCAACTGCACCAGAAATTTCCCCTGTCTGGCTGCCGCTGCTACCGTCGTCGGCCCTGCATAAGCAGGCGCGATACTCTGGTGGGTCCCGCCTCCCAGGATCACATCCGCTTCCGGCAACTCCGTCGCAAAATCGCGCAATTCTTTTTCGGGCAGGTAGGCCAGCACAATCAACCAGTCATACTGATCTGCCCGTTGATCGACTATCGACAGGACTGCGTCGCGAGGAGAACTGATCTGCAAGCCGGAAACAGCATACTGTGGAGAAATCACACCCACGATCAGCAGGCGCTTTCCATTTACTTCGACCGTGCGCTGTGTCTCCGTAATGAACTCTCCCTTGTCGTTGCGAATGTTGGCTGAGACAAAGGGGATCTTGATTTTCTGCTGCAGTTCCTGCAGGTAAGCGGCTCCCAGTTTGATCTCCGAGCCGCCCAGGTTATGAGCGACAATGCCCATCTGAAGTTCCCCCTGCAGGATCGCTTCAAATTTGACGCGGTCATAGGGGGATATGCCACCAGCGGCTCCTCCCGTATCGACCAGAACCACATTCGCGTTCTGCTGCTCCGCTGCCACGTAGGTCCCGCGACGCAACAGCCCTCCCGATTGATTCGACGTACAGCCACAGGGCACGATCCAGCCTGCCGTATCGCTGCTGGCGATCAGGGTCATCGGTCGCGCAGTGGCCACCTCCGCCGGGAGCGACTGTGGGGGTTGTTGATCCTGCTTCAACCCCTTGACGACCGCAACGCCCACGAAGGAAATCACACACAGCCCGACGACAGTCGAGAGCAGGATTCTGTTACGTGGCGTTGGTGAATCAAACATTACAGCAGCTTTGGCCTGTATTCATAATAAAGAGGCGTGGAAAACGTTTTCCGGTAGAACTAATAAATTAATGAGTAGGCAAGAATATTCGCATTGATCTGCACGCAGTTCTTGATTTCATTACCGCCACAACAGCAGCAGCCCTGTGTATGTGCGGTATCGTTCAAGCCGTCCTGGGAATAAATCACTCCCAGGCGTCCCTCGTACGATACTCCATTGAGCGGACGCGGCTTCCCGTGTTTGGCCACCAGTTCCTTGATCTCGAAGACTGTATTAAACACAGGATGATTCATGGCGATCTGGCTCAATGGATTTTTGGGAAACACAGTGGCCATCTCTTTGCGGAACGAGCGATCCCACTCTGCCGAGGAACAACCCGCTGAAGCCAGCAGCAGCCCCCCGCGTTCCACATAGGTTCGCAGGTTTTTCCGCTCCGCATCGGTCAGTTGGAAGTCTCCCTCTCCCGTCATAATCACCATCGGAAAATTGAACAGTTCGTCGGAACTGAGTTTGACCGCGTGGAAACGGCGGCTGGTGGAGATTGCCGATTGTTTTTCCACCTCAACCAGAAAGTGATCTGAAAAACACTGGCTGCTTTTCACACCGGCATAAACCAGGTTAGCCACCTGTACAATGCTTTCTGATTCCCGCCCGACCTGTTTGGGGTCAGGCACCCGCTGTTGTGTTTTATCCGGGGTTGACTCATCCTGAGCGATGCCATGCATCCCCCATGCAGCCAGTACCCCGAGTAACACGGTTAATTGAAACCATTTCTGTTTCGATTTACCAAGTATTATTTTTGTGGTCACCATTGTCTGTTTCTCCTTATTCTCAGTGAAAACCATCAGGGTACAAACTGAGTACCAGGTAATCTCGATTTATTCGTCTCCGACTTCGTCAGCGATCCGCTGAAAATAGCGCCCCACTTTGCGTCGGTATTTCAGTGGGACAGCGGCTTCCCCTGCCCCGGACGCCTGAAAGGCACCGTTGGCATTGAAAGACGAACGCTCTTCCTGCTCGGCAAACGTCTGGCCTCCGGCACGCCCTGCCGCCTCGCTTGCCTGGTCGCTGGATGCTCCTTCATGCGCAGCAGTCTGGTCCATAAAGGGATTTTCGCCGTAGAGGCCAACATTCTGCATCGTGCTGCGACGGGAACTGAAGCCCCCACCAGCACCAGAGCCCATTCCGTTCCCCATTCCACGACCGGGGTGAAAACCGGCTTCTTTCAATAGCTGACTGATGGTCTGCCCCATACATTCGCCGAGTGAAGGACTGAAACCGGGCAAGCCACTCTGACACGCTTTCTCCCCGGCCGCCCCCATGCCTTCGCATTTCGAGAGAAACTTCTCCAGGATGTCGGCTGCTTTCAGTGCGCCTGCGTGCCCCTGTTTGCCGTCGAACTTCGCCAGACCCTGGGCCGCTTCCGTCATCGCTTCTGAGGCGCCACTGCCTCTGACGGCAGTAACAAACTGCTGGGCCGATTTCCGTAATTCCTCAAACTGCGGTTCCAGCGGCAGCTGTGTCACATGCTCTTCGATCTCGTTCAGTAATTGCGTCAGTTCCTCCTGGATCATGTTCTGTTCGGCTTCGAGGTCACGCATGCGGGCTTTCACGGCGGGATCATCGGTATCCGATTTCTCTTTCAGCGATTCCAGTCGATTGGCCAGATCCCGCTGACGTCTGTAAATCTCAACGAACCGGGACTGATCCTGCATCAACGGCATGACTTTTGAGAGTGTTTCCAACGGTGCCATCATCTCCTGATCCAGTCGCTCGCGTTGTGTTTTCAGCGAGTCCAGCATCGCTTTCAGTTCCTGCATCGCCTGCTGAGGGGTGGTCTTCTTATTCTTGGTCAGCCTCTGCAACTGTTCCGACATGGACTTCAAGGCTTCTGCCTGTTTCTTCAGCTGGGGCGACAGTTCCTGATCGAGTTGATAAGGCAATTGGGAGTCCGCCAGTTTTTTCAGTGTTTCCGCTTCCCGCGCGATCTCCTTTGTCAGCTTCTGCAGTTCTTCAAGCATTTCTTTCTGCAGAGGCGAATCGGCCGGCTGTTGTTCCATTTTTTTCTGCAGCGTCTCCATTTTCTCCGCCAGTGATTCCATCCGGCGGCGGGCCTGCTGATACTTCGACATCAGCATCTGCATCCCGTTGCGACTGCGTTCCATGCTTTCAAATTCTTCCTGCGAGATAATCCGGATCACCGCGATCGAACTTTCCGATCCTTTCCCGATAATGCGTTCCGGATTCGCCGGGTCCTGAACTCCCGTGTTCGGGTCATTGTCCTCAACGCGGGCGAATACCCGAATTTCATCTCCCGCTGCAAGACCGTATTCCGCCAGTGGCAACATGACGACTTCATGTGCGTGCAGGGGAGACGGCTCTGAAAACGGAATCTCCAGGGGCAGGAAACGCGAGTTATTCAGATTGCGGAACAGTTGCAGCCGCGAGAGCCCGAAATCATCCTCGGCAGAAATCACCACAGGAATGCGGGCAGTCGGAGTCGCCAGGGAAAGCGCCTTAGGCTGCAGCAGGCGGACAAAGGGACGCTCGTCGACCAGCACCGTGACGGGTGCCGTAACCGTATCCTTCGATTCCTGTCCTGCAACATCTACAACCGACATGACAATCTGCCCCGGCTTTTGGATCGTGAATGTCCCCGTGACGGCTTCGCCTTCGGTCTCCAGCGGATCCAGGGCGAACTCCTGTTGCTCCCCTTTCGACAGATATTTCAGCTTTCCGCCGGACAGGGGGCGATTGCTGGACAGGGTCACTTGCACCTGCGTCCCAGGCAGACCGGAGAGCCCGTCTCGAGGCAAGGGGCCTTCGTAATCGGGCAGCCCGGTATACCGGGGCGCGATCACCCGAAACTGGACTTCTGTAATATTCGGTACGGTGATCACCTCGATCTGAAAACGACGGCTGCGCGCATCTCGCGTACGGACGTAATACGTCAGCGGATTCTGAATATCAGAAATCGTGGCACGCCAGCGGTTACCACTTTCGGCAAACATCGGCAGTACATCCAGGGGTTCGATGTCCGACTGTTCCTGGTAGGTCACCTGCGGATTGTAGGGTTCGAGTACCAGTTCCAGTTCTTCAGCGGGAGCCCCCTGTAGTGTGACGTGGATATCAATGCCTTCCCCAAAAACCACCCGGGCTCCTTCCGGTTCCACCTGAAAGCGGATGTGTGAATAGGGAGGATGGTCGCCGGCCGGATTCACAAACCGGTTCCACTCGGTCGCCGCCAGTTTTGGTAACAGGATCGCAAACAGGACCGGAACAGCCAGCACTCCGGCAAACATCAGAAACGAACGTTTCATCGGATCGGTAGGAACAGCCTGGGAGCGATCGACGTTTGAGGCCAGATCCGCAGCACGGCTGACGGCAATCTCGGCCAGGGCCTTCGTTAAATCCGGGTTCCTCGAACCGGAATAAGCCCCCTGCATCAGCGAAAGTTCGAGTCCCGAACAGATTTGCCCTTTTGAATCGGCGACATTGTCCAGCCGTGCGGCAATGAGTCGCGCCTGATTCTGTAGCGTGGCTTTGAATAACATCACCAGGATCAGCACAACGAAAGCCACCAGGGCCAGAACCAGGGTCGCTATTCGCAGGGCGGGCGTGAATTCAAACAGCAGATCCATCCAGATGCCCAGCAGCAGGCACACCAGTCCCAGAGCCAGCCCCCAGCCGAGGGCCGCTCCCCCTTCGATCCAGAGCTTACGGCGTCGCAGCTTTAAAAGAACATCGCTTAACAACCGATGGGCCATCCTGATTTCCTCGTACCTGAGAAAGAGTAAAACTGCAGGTTCCAACCGGAATATCCGGAATACTGCCTGACGGTGATACGTAGAAGTTCTTTAATGATCGGGAAACAATCGGCGGCGCTTCGTAACCGCCATTGTAGAACATTTACAAGCGATCTACAAATTGGGCACATTCGTCTGCCCCCTGCTGACATTGCTGCTGAGGGTAGAATTTTCATACCAGCCCTCCTGACCGTCTCAGTCCCCAGGCCGTCCCCCAGACCAAAACCACCAACAATAACACCCACCAGCGATCCCAGGCGGAAAACCGCACGGTCCGCAGGGGGAGCGCTGCGGACAGGTGTTCCTGGAATTCCTGAGCGAACTGTTCCGGCTGGGGATTCTCGATTACAGTCCCCCCACTTTCGCTGGCGATGCGCGACATGATATCCGGTCGGGCTGCCACCTCGATTTTTTCCAGGAACTGCGGACGCACATCAAAGGCGATTCCCGCCGATTCCTGATCGTTCTTGCCGGATTTATCTTTAATAAAAGACCTGTAGCTCCCCTCAGGCAAGGGACCATACAAAACCTGGTAAACGCCGGGTTCATCTCCCAGGGGGACCGGCGTGACGGTATTGAGTGTCTTGCCCGAGGAATCGGTCAGTTCCACCTTCGGGACGGCATCCCCGCTGGCATCTTCGCGCATCAGTAACAGGGCAGAGACCGGCTCATCGGTGGCATACCTGACTTTTTCCGATCGCAACATCATGTCCTGCCCGGGCACCAGCCCCACACTCGAGACGAGCCAACGCAAGAGGCTCTGCCAGAGCGAACCGTATATTTCATCCAGCTGCTGAAACTGCGGCGCCAGAAACGCCCAGCGCCACATTCCCGATCCTTCGATCGTTACGACGCGACCTGTGCCGTAAGACTGGTACATGACCACCGGATCACTCTCTGCGGAACTCTGCGAACGGGCCAGCACTACGGCCAGCGGTTTCAGACGTTCCGGTTTGGCGTGCGTGGTCAGTGAAGGCAACTGGTCGAGCTGGCCCTGGTCTCTGTCGGCGGAGGGGACCAGCCAGTTCAGGTTGGCTCCCCGGTCGGTCAGGTTCATCCGGAAGCGGGATTCCCGGGTCGGCGCCCAGCGCACCGGCATCATCTGGGCCAGTTCCTGGCTGATGCTGGCTACGGGGGAACCGCGGTAACAGACTAAAGATCCGCCATCGCGCGATACCCAGTTCTTCAGTCG
>JAGQQP010000288.1 GCA_020426085.1 Planctomycetaceae bacterium
ATCGCCTTATGCAGCATCGGTCCGCGCCAGATCACCGCCTGGTCCGGTTCGACAAAGAATGCCATCGACATTACTTTGAGCCCCCTGGCTTCAACGGGAATAATCCGGGTGACGGCCTGCCCCTCTTTATTATGAAACTCTTGAGCAACCGGTTTTTCTCTGGTTCCCACCAGATGCGGAATGCTCGGACCATACACGTCAGCATCCACCAGTCCGACCCGAGCCCCAAACTGTTGTAAAGCATAAGCCAGGCTTGCCGCGACTGTACTCTTGCCAACACCACCTTTGCCGGCACCAACTGCAATGATATTTTTTACGTTGAGCCCGATTCGCCCACCAGACTGCTTGCCGCGGATGTTAATACTATAATTGATGCTGACATCCTGACATTCAGGAAAAACCTGCTGGATTGTCGCTTGTATTAACTCCGACAGTTCAGATTCCTTCGGATACGAAGGTACCGGCAATTCAATTTCAACCGAAACCCGGGAGGAATCATCTGCAGTAGCTGATTTTAAAAAACCGGAAGCAGACAGAGGTTTTTCGAATACGGGATCAATAATGGAAGAGAGACAACTCTTGAGATTCGCTTCGTTCAGTTCAGCATTCGCCATCAGCTTTTTCTGCTTTCCTTGTAATATATCAGTATCTGTTGGATAGGTGGTCGGAACGTGACAGGTGCTGTTCTGAGAAACTGATCCTGCTGACTGAAACACAACCGGGCTCGTATTTGATTATGAACTGGATCACTGATCAATCTGCAAGGGAAATTCCTGCTCCGGCTTCTGCAGATTGAAATGCCGGCGGCAGATCTTCGCAATTCGCTCTGGTTCCAGACTTCCCAGCTGTAAATGAAAGACTCCCAGTTCCCGTAAGGCCCATTCCAGATTCAGCTTTGGATCTTCTGAGAAAATAATCACCGGAAAGGAACCACGAGATCCCATGAACCTTTGTAAAAACTGAAGACAGACCTGCTTACCTACACTTAAATCAAGTATGACCAGAAATTCTTCTGAATTCTCTCTCAGAACATGTTGAAATAAATTGAGTTCGGCAGAAAACCCACGAATCTGCCAGTCGACTTCACCTTCAAACTGCCATTGAAGCTCAGATACAATATGTGCCCGCTCCTCTAGAACAAACACCTTTCTCATAT
Organism: Planctomycetaceae bacterium; assembly: GCA_020426085.1. Lineage (GTDB taxonomy): Bacteria > Planctomycetota > Planctomycetia > Planctomycetales > Planctomycetaceae > Gimesia. Next base: position 1,157 of record JAGQQP010000288.1, read on the forward strand.
AGCTCCCATCAGATTGAACATAGGGTCAGATCAACTGTCGCAGCTGATCGCAGACTGCCAGTCTATAACACAATCGTATACACCCCCGCCTTGATTACAACTCATATAAAGCCTTCGGATTCGTCGGCTGAAGTTTTTTTTCCAGAATCTGGTGTGATGACTCCAAATACTCTCAGATGCAGAAAGACAAAATATACATAAAAACACTTGTCTCAAGGATGATTTATAAATCTGCACCACCAACTATCGACAGCACTTAAACCAAGGCCGTCATAATCGATACAAGCGTATTTTCAGGACCCACTTTGGGTGCAGAGGGGACAATTTCGTGTTTCTTCAAGGACTACTTCAGGAATCTGGCCGAAAAAATAATCAGGTTTACCTTTTTAATTACGTGAGGTTATGGACTCCCAGGTTGATCAGAAAACCTCATCTGAATCAACCATGATTGAGTACCTCACTACCGTCCACGAAGCGAATCCTTGGAGATTGCCTAAATGAAATTGTTAAGTTATGTTGCCGCCTTAGCGGTTGTTTGTTGTGCTGGTGTCAATGCTGAAGCTGCTGGCTTCCTGGGTAAAGGATGCTGTGCTCCTGCCCCTACATGCTGTGCCCCAGCTCCTAAAACCTGCTGTGCTCCAGCTCCTAAGTGCTGTGCCCCAGCACCAAAGACCTGCTGTGCTCCAGCTCCCAAGACCTGCTGTGCCCCAGCTCCTAAAACTTGCTGTGCCCCAGCTCCTACTTCTTGCTGCAACACATGTGACACCTGCTGCGGTCACAAGAAGATCTTCAACGGAGGTTTCCTGCGAGGATGTAAAGATCGTTGCGGTAAAATGTTCAACCGTTGCAAAGACCGTTGCTGCAAAGTAAAGGTTAAATGCTGCAAAGTTAAGAACAGCTGCTGTGCACCAGCTCCAACTTGCTGTGCTCCAGCTCCAAAACCAACTTGCTGTGCACCAGCTCCTAAGTCTTGCTGTGCACCATCTCCCAAGTCTTGCTGCAACTAGTCAGATTTGAGGGTTTCTGTAATCCCGGCACTACGGGATTGGCCTATCAGGTCCGAAGGGCAGCTTCAACTATCGTGAACGTCAAGTCCGAGGGAAATTATTCCCTCGGACGGACTTCACAAGAAAATGTGTGTTGAAGCTGAGTTTTGAAGTTCAGAAATCTAAACTATCTGATCATTTGAGCTGACAATTGAGAATATTTAAAAATGGTGTCTCTCTTTTTGAGAAACATCATTTTTTTATTAATAGACCTTTCTGCCGGTTCACATCAAATCCGGCTCCTTTGCATTTACGGCTCAACTCTCTAAACTTGATTCCTATCTGTTTGGATCATGATCCATTTCTCAATCGACTCTTCTGCCAGCCATCTGTATCACAATGAAAATTGAAGACCTGCTGAAACGCTTCCAATGGGAGCAGATTCCAGATACCAACGGGCGATTTACTTTGAATAAATCTGAGCCTTCCCGGTCGGTCCAGGAACTGGTGAATTCGGAAGAGATTGAGATTAAACAGTACCCGTCAGCACATCAGCAGGAACTGATCTTTGTCGTGGAACTCGAAGATGGTGGGCTGGTCTCCTACCAGAGAAAAGATGGTTCATTCATTCATACTTTGAACTCGCTTAACATGTTCAAACGTAAGCAATGGGAACTCGGGATCATTTCCTACAGTCCACGTGGGGTTCCCGACGACACCAGTCACGACTCCTGATTTTTACAGGATTCACCTCATTTCAAATACAAACACCATGGGATCTGGTCGAATCGATTTCAGAAAAGAGATCCTTTTTTTCAAAAATTTGATGTTTTTCAGATAAAACTTGTCTAGGATATCTGTGGGCAACCTCATTCCGATCCATTCTCATATCGTTGATAAGTTCATTTCAAAGTACTTAGCGATGAGGAGTGCGGTGTGCCTAAAGCAATCTGGAATGAGGCGATACTGGTAGATTCTGAAGACACTGTCATTGTTGACGGTGATGTGTACTTTCCACTCGAATCCGTCAACAGTAACTTTCTTAAGAAAAGCTCTTCGACTTCTACCAGTCCCCAGAAAGGCAAAGCATTCTTCTACGATGTGGTGGTAGATGACAAAGTCAATCGTGATGCCGCCTGGTATTATCTCGATCCACAAAAAGAGTATAAAGAACTCAAAAATCGAATCGCGTTCTGGAAGGGCGTAGAACTACACAGAGATTCCTGACTGGACAGTCTGAATTATTTATAAACTATACCAGCTGATCAGTTTTTTGATATCTTGAGAACGAGACAGGGTTTTAACCCTGCTCCGAAAATGAGGCAGCCCAAATACGGGAGAGTAACCGTGATGATGATCGGCAATAGCCATCGCTTCATTCACATCTTCCGGTTTCAAGTTCGTTCTACCTTCCCCTGCTGCAATCCACCGTGCAATCCAGATAATCGCGGGAAACATTAATGCCAGATGATAAAAACCCTCCGCGAAGGGAATATCATAGTAGGCAGCCCCCAGGAAATGCAGACCTTCGATTTTCACACGATAATAGCGTAAAAACAATTTCTCGCTTTCTGCTGGTACACCGCCAAAAGACTGTTCCACCTGTGAGAAGGGCACCGGAGAAAACCGTTCCTGCAGACAGGGGATCTGACCTGCCCCCAATGTGAACTTGAGCGCAGACTGCAGTAATGCAAGTCGTCGTCCCAGACCTCGAGAAGATTCTGCAAACGTGTCTTTACGGGCATATTGAGCCACCAGAAGTCGAAACTGAATCCCCCCCAGTCGACTGGGTTTCACCGGATCCAGCTCCAGATCGTCAGGCAGTTCCTGCAGAATCGCCTGAAAAATCAATTCCAGAAACTCTTCCAGTCGCTCCCCCCGAATCGTTTCGAATCGAGAATGTTCGATCAGTTCCACAAAGCCGATCGCGCGCAGCAGACAAATCTGAAACGGCGTCTCTTTTGATTCAAAAAACTGATTTAATTTTGCCACAACTTGCAGGGTATCAGGCCAGCTCACTGATTCCCGGGAAGTCAGCCGCGGTGCAGGAGGAGTTTTGCGACGTTTGGGAAGTACCTGATTCACAATCTTTCGGATCGCAGGCTCCTGCCGATCAACCCGTTCACCCAGATTCGAAACAACCGAAGGGCAACTGAATCGCAGACTGACAGCCACATCATTTCCAGCCGGATGAAACGCATAAGGATAAACCTGACAGGCCAGAGGCTTGGCGGGTTCTCCAAACTTCGCATGGATGCGACACAGCCCCTCTTCATTCAAAAAAATACAGGAACCATCCGCCTGGTGCGCCAGTCGATATCTCTTGCTGGTCGGAGACAGCCCCATCTTTTCAATCACAGGCTTTCCCGCAGGTATCGATTCGTCCTGGTCCCAGCGCTGCTTTTCAATGCGTTCTTTTTCTTCAACCGTGATCTCAATCTCATGCTGTTTGCAGCAACCACCACAATTATGGCAATTCCAGTTCTGGATCACAGGCAGCTTCAAGTGGGGCGACGACATACATACTCTTTAATCAGTGGCGGAATCTGTTCAAATACACTGTGGTTTATTGTAAAGATTACAAAAACCAAACGCAAAGTAGCCTGAGCGGCTGATTTTCTTCCCAACTTTTAAAGAGGAAGAATCAGAATCGCGGTTTCGGTATAGACACATATTCAAGATTCCCTAAAATCCCGCTCGCTTACTGGAAACAAGACTGTTTTTGTTGTTGTCTCCCCGCAGAGATCATTCACATCAATCCCCGCTGTATGTGATGCAAAAACTCCCGAAATCCTGTATCCAGCAGGCATCCCGTCCATAGATTTTTCCCTAATCTGCAGATGACCAGTCTCTTCCGGGAAAGTACTTGGAACTTTAAGGACCCAATCATGTCGATACGTTATCTTTTCAATATGAGCTGGTGCGCTCTTCTGAGCTGCGCTGTCACCGGATGCTATTCCCATCATCAATATCCATATGGTGGAACTTATCCCGGCCCTTATGGAGCTCCTGGTCCTTATGAAATGGCCCCCGGAACGGTGATGCCCGGCAGCATTCCGCCTGGCAGTTATCCCGTGCAACCAGAACTCGGTCAGCCGGTTCCTCCACCACAGGGATCACTCCCCTCTTCCAATTCACAAGCTTACAGTGACGCGTTCCCGGGAAATACTAATAATACCAACTACGATGGCGTCGATTCTCAGTGGAAACAACCTGTTAACAGTAATCCCGGATCAGCCACCCCCTTTGATGCCAACTCAACCGCTTCAGGACGAAACCTCAATCCCGGCAGCGGAGTCAATAATTCCCTTCCCGGTAACCCGGTCCCCAGTTACCAGGATCCCAACCAGATTCAACCCAACAATCAGTCATTCAATAACGAATTTCCCGGCAACAGTAACCCTGCTCCGGGCAGCGACAGCTTCTCGGGAGATTCCGGAGACAGCTTCGAAAGTAATTCCAGGCCGCAGCCGTCTGCAGGCACTTCAATCCAGATGAATGACCAGTTCGGCCCCAGTGGCGGCAATCAGTTTCAAAACCAGCCCGACCAGTTCGAACAGCCGGATCAGTTCCAGCCATCAGGCAATGAATTTGATTCCAATAAAAACGAAGGTTTCAGTGTTCCCAATACCACTCAACCACAGAACCCGGTTGAACAGCAGAGTTTCGAAAGCGGCGACGATGCCTTCGGTGCGAATCCCCAAAAATTCAAAGCCAATCCGATTCCAGCAGACGACACATTCAATCAGAACTCGTTT
>JAGQQP010000289.1 GCA_020426085.1 Planctomycetaceae bacterium
CCATTTCAAAACATTTTTTCATCAACGTTTTTCTGGAAAAGGATCGCATATCTTCCCAGGACAACCCGGGTCCCTTAAAATCAAGAGAGGCCTGCATAAAATCTGGTGTCTGAGACATCGTTTTTTCAGGATTTACTGTGACCCGATTACTGGACGAGGAGTGCGCAATGAGAACGATTCTACTGATCATCGTATTAGGGCTTTTTTTCACAGGTTCGGAAAACCAGAAAGAGGCTTCTCCTCTCTTGTCATCTCAAGTGTCTGATCTGCATGCGGCAAAACCACCAGCCAAAAAGAACGCAACGCAGGAAAAGATTTCACAATTCATGCGGACCAAGCTGGACAGTTCTAAACTGGTCCTGGAAGGACTGGTTGTGGAAGACTTTGAGTTGATCCAGAAGGGGACTCAAAAAATGATCGATATGAGCAATGCCACGGAATGGCAACTTGTCGAAGGTCCGATCTTTGCACAGCAGAGTTCTGAATTTCGTAATGCAGCTAAAGATGTATTAAATTATGCGAAGAAAAAAAATATCGACGGTGCTTCCCTCAGCTATCTGCATCTCACCATGACCTGTATCGCTTGTCATAAGCAGATCAAAAAATCTGCTGTTGTCATGAATGAGCTCATCCCCCCCGAGCAGGTTCTGGTAAATCTCAAGTCAGAGAAAAAATAAGATGCAACGCGAACTTCTTGAGAAGCAGCTGCGGGAACAGAAAATTGAGCTGGTACGCGCCATTTATGCCGGCCCTGATGGAATCAACCGCGGCAAGGCCTTTCGCCCGAGTGATCTGGATGCAGTCCTGGAAAGTGGCATTGGTCTGACCCAAGCCCAGATGTCAGTGACCGTCTTCGATCATCTCTCACCTTTGAGTCACTATCAACCGGTGGGGGAAGTCCGCATCTGTCCCGATATCAGCACGTTCCAGGTTCTGCCTTATCTGCCGGGTCATGCGCGAATGCTGGCGGATGTGAAAACACTGCAGGGTGCTGACTGGGAACTCTGCCCGCGCAGCCTGCTCAAAGACTTTCTCCGCAAGCTATTTAAGCAGGGGATGCAGATTCAGGCTGCCTTTGAAAATGAATTCACACTGCTGGAGAAAACAGAAGCAGGTTGGGAACCGGTCGACCAGTTGAACTGTTTCAGTTCTGCTGCGATGGATCTGGCCAGTCCGTTTATTCTGCCGCTGATTTCTGCACTGGAGCAGCAGGGAATCAAAGTGGAAAAATATTACCCCGAAGCGGGCCCGGGGCAGCAGGAAATTCCGGTACAGCATCAGGCCGGTTTACAAGCAGCCGATCAACAGGTGGTCTTCAAAGAGACCGTTCGAGGAGTCGCGCTGGCGAACGGGTATCGCGTCTCTTTTATGCCTAAAATTTCTCCCGCCTTTGCCGGTAATGGATGTCATATACATTTCAGTCTGTGGGATGAAAACCAGAACCTGTTCTATGATCCGAAGGGGGAATTTAATCTCTCCAAAACTGCGCTTCATTTTATGGGAGGCATTCTCAAGCATCTGCCCGCATTGATGGCATTTACCGCTCCTACCACAAATTCTTATCGTCGTTTTGTAGAGCGCTGCTGGAGTTCAAGCTATACCTGCTGGGGCCCCGATAACCGTGAAGCGACGGTCCGCGCTGCATCCGGATTCCAGGGACAGGAGGCAGCCACCGTCAATCTGGAATACCGTCCGTGCGACCCCACCTGCAATCCTTATCTGGCGCTTTCAGCGCTGATCTGTGCCGGTCTGGATGGAATTGAGAACCAGTTCGAACCAGGTGACCCCGTCCTGACCGACCCGGCTCTGCTGACTGCGGAAGAACGACGATCATTGAATATGAACGCTTATCCTCTCGATCTGGAAGCTGCGCTGTCGGCGCTTGAACAGAATTCCGTGCTGCGGTCAGGATTTGGAGAAAGCCGGATCACTGACTTTCTCACGATGAAACGGGCAGAAATCAGAATGATTGATTCCCTGGAAGATGATGGCGAGCGCCTGGCCTATGAGTTTCGATTTTAAGCATTGAACAGTAGAATCTGATTGCCGGCTATGGGGGAAACTACCCCATTTTTTCCGATCTGGTATCACAATGATTTTACATCAAATCAACAACCGCTTATTATTTAATTGAACTTTATATATCTGCTGCAAGCCTCTTCCAGTAATACTTACCCGTTTTCCTGATGCAGGTCACTATGCCAGAATTCTCCTCTACAGTCTCACAAAATACGTTCTTTCCTTCATCTCCCCAGAGCAGTCAAGTTGCAGAAAAGATCTGTAAACAAATCCAAAAGGAGAAACTCACACCCGGAACTTTTCTGGGAACCGTTCAAAGTCTGACGGATCAATATGGGGTTTCACGCTCTGTCATCAGGGAAGCAGTCGGATCACTACGTGGACTTGGCATTGTCACCGGACGTCCTAAGGTTGGGATATCGGTCGCCCAGGGAGATATTGGTTCAATCCTGCAGAAAGTTCTGATCCCCCAGATGTCGCAACACAAAGGCTGGCTGGAAATCGCCCGCTTTCGCGTTGTGATTGAAATCGGTTCGATGCCCCTTGTACTGGAGAACATCAAACCGCATCAACTGGACCATCTGCAGGAACTTATTTCAGAACAGTCCGAACTTGTCGAGAACCAGAACCTGGATCCCGAGTTTCGGCTGAAAGAATTTTCACAGAAAGACATGCTGTTTCACGAAATTCTTCTGACTGCTGCCGACCAGAGTCTGATTTCCCAGTTTCATCAAGTCGTCATGAATTATTTTCAGCAGGGAATTCACCACTTCCCACCTCCCACCCGACTGTTTGTGGAAGACCATCAGCAGATCGTTGATGCCATCAAAGCCCGGGATCCCATCCTGGCAGTAGAACGAATGACCCGGCATCTGCAACCGGTTCTCGCCATGATCAGCTCCCTTAGAGTACATTAAAAGAAACCCCGTTTCTCAACCTGAAAACACTGCCTGAAACAGAAGCGCGCCTTTCATAGAAACAAGGTCAATTCCATGAAATCAGTTCTGGCTGTTCCGATTCTGCTCTGTTCTTTGTCCCTGCAATGTCTGGCTGAAGACAATGTCCTCGATATTGGCATCAGGCGTGAACTCTTTGTAGATCGTTTTCTGATCGACGAACTCGACAATGTTGAATTGAAGCTGCATTCACCACAACTCATGCCCGCTGTGACTCCACCACGACCTCACGGTCATTACGCCACTGTGCTCAAATCAGACAGGGGGTATCAGTTTTACTACCGCGGCGATACCAAACCTGGTAATCACTGGAAGAAAGGCTGGGAGCAGTATCACGAAGGAGAAGTTACCCTGTATGCAGAGAGCCCGGATGCGATCCACTGGTCACTGCCTCATCTCGGCATCTACCCGGATCATCCGGCATTTCCTGCAGGTAATGTTGTGTTGATGAACGAGTTTCTGGTCAATCACAACTTCACCCCGTTTATCGACACCCGCCCTGGTGTCCCTGAATCTGAAAAGTACAAAGCACTGGGAGGACTGGCTTACCAGCCCAATCAGCATCTGGATGTCAAACAACGCCGCGGACCAGGGGGACTCAAAGCATTTACCTCTCCCGATGGCATCCACTGGAAACCACTTCAAGAAAAGCCGGTCATTCCAGAAGAGTGGGGAAAATACTTTGACTCCCAGAACTACGCGTTCTGGTCTGAAAGCGAGCAGGCGTATGTCTGTTATTTTCGTCGTTTTATCAAAGGCTATCGTGGCATCGCCCGTACGACTTCACAGGATTTTATTCACTGGACACCTCTTGTCGAAATGCAGGCAAATTTACCGAACGAACACCTCTATACTGCCTGCACGCAACCATACTTTCGCGCCCCGCATATTTATTTTGCTCTGCCAACCCGGTTTATGGCCAAACGGGGTGCAGCCACCGACATTCTGTTTATGAGTGCCCGTGGCAGTGCACAATTTGACCGCGAGTTCACAGAGTCTTATATCCGCCCGGGAATCGGCCAGGATGGCTGGGCGAACCGGGCCAACTATGCTGCGATCGGCATTCATCAGACCGGCCCTGCAGAGATGTCATTTTTTCTCACAGGTGGTCGGCGTTATGTGACTCGACTGGATGGAATCGCATCCGTTAATGCGTCTCTCACCGGGGGGACGCTGTTGACGAAACCAATCAGGTTCTCTGGTAATGAACTGGAAATCAACTATTCCACCAGTGCCGCCGGACAGATTCTGGTGGAACTACAGGACTCGACAGGAAAACCGCTTCCGGGCTTTACACTGGAAGATTGCGAACCGATTTATGGTGATCACATCGCCCGCATCGTGAAATGGAAACAGGGCTCCGATGTTTCCAGTCTGGCGGGCCAACCGGTCCGACTTCGCTTTGACATGCAGGACGCCGACCTGTATGCATTGAAGTTCAATCTTCGCAGATAATAATTTCACCGGGATCAATTCGACAAAAAGCGGAATTGCTGGCCTCATTCGGTTTTGAGCAATATCCTGAGTCGGTATGCTTTAAGCGTGATACGATTTTTCGCTTTTACGTTTTAAGGATACCGCTATGAATCCGTTTCGGGACATGTCCCTTTTCGTTTTATCACTTTTACTGATTTCGGGATGTGCCGAAAAACCTGCTCCAAACGAACCGGCATCCAGCCAGATCTCCGAAGCAGAGCAGTCAAATCCAGCGCCTGAAGAGACTGTTCCTGAAAGTGAAATAAAACTCGCGGAAGCCCTGAAAACATCTGGAGCGAAACTGAAACAGGACCAGACCGGTTATGTCATTGAAGTCGATTTCCGAGGTACAAAAATCGATGATGCAGCCCTGAAAGATATCGCAGGCTTATCCCGTCTCCGCTCCCTGCTGTTAAACGAAACCCCCATCACTGATGCCGCCCTCGAACCGGTGGGAAAAGTGGCGACACTGGAAAACCTGGATTTGCGAAACTGTTCTCTGAATAACAAAGCCATTTCTTATCTGACAGGTCTTTCAAAGCTCAAAGCACTGCGTCTGTCTGGCAACTCGGATATCGATGACGACGCCATGGCAGATATTAACAAGTTAACCAACCTGAAAGCATTGATGCTCGATTTTCTCTGGGTCAGTGGCGATGGCCTGACTCAAATGAAAGATCTGAAGAATCTGGAAGAACTCTATCTGGCAAAAACGCTGGTTGATGATGAAGGACTGGCAACCCTCACCCAGTTCCCCAAACTGAAGAAGACACGACTCTCACAGAACCAGATCTCGGATGAGGGACTGGCTGTACTGGCACAGATTCCGCAGTTGGAAGAGCTCGATCTAAGTGAAAACAGCCTGCTCTCTGATGCCGGAATGAAACATCTGTCCGGGCTGGGAGAACTGAAGAAGCTCAATCTCTGGCGGGTCGGTCTGACCGATGATGGCGTTGAACCTTTAAAGGGACTGACCAGCCTGGAATGGCTGAACCTGGATAATACCCGTTTGACCAATGCCGGTCTGAAGTATCTCAAAGATATGCAGAAACTGGAATTCCTGCACCTCGGATCGACGGCAGTTTCTGATGAAGGATTGAAAGATCTCGAAGGGCTTACCAGTCTCAAAGATTTGAAACTGACTCGAACGGCGGTCACCGAAAAAGGGGTTGCTGAATTGAAGAAGAAACTGCCGAATACGGAAATTCAGCTGAAGTACATCGAAGGCCAGTAAGTCCGGCTCACCCAGTGCTGAGGAGCCGGACATTACCGATGGTCTTCAGATTAAACTACTTCCCAGCCGGCACGGTACTCTTTTGTAATGTACAGGTCGGCTTCGGGACAGTTGGTGGCTTTCAGGCTGGCCGCATCCCATTCCAGTGCTTTCCCGGCACGGTAGGAGACATTGCCCAGCAGCACTGAT
>JAGQQP010000028.1 GCA_020426085.1 Planctomycetaceae bacterium
GGCTTCGTCCCAGGTTTCTGACATCGCTGCAGGAAAAGAGAAAGACGATGTCGTCAAGGTCTCCATTCAACAGCCACCAGTGACCAGCTACCTGTTAAGTTCAACCGTTAATTTTCTGGCTGGTGTGACTATCACGGTGGTACTGGTTTATCTGCTGCTGGCGATGGGCCATCGGACCTTAAATTCAGTCGTCGAGTTGATGCCGACTCTCACAGACAAGCGTGGTCTTGTGACGATGATTCGAAGTGTAGAGCATGGCATCTCGCAATATCTGGTGACCATTACTGCGATTAATATCGGGCTGGGGATCATTATTGGAACTGTGATGTGGTTACTGGGACTCCCCGATCCTGTCCTTCTGGGAATCATGGCTGCCACTCTCAATTTCATTCCGTTTGTGGGCGCTTTTATTGGTGCAGCCGTTACTTTTTTGATCGGAATTGTTTACCTGAATACGCCTGCAGAAGCTGTTATTGGCCCATTGATGTATATTGTGATTAACACACTGGAGGGGAATGTCATTACGCCCATGATTTTAGGGCGTTCGATGAAACTCAACCCGGCACTGGTTTTTATCTGCATCATCTTCTGGGGCTGGGCCTGGGGAGTTGGCGGTATTTTACTGGCTGTTCCCCTGATCGGGATGGTCAAAATCTCTTGTGACCATTTTGAATCTCTGCAGCCAGTCGCACGTATTCTGTCAGGGTGATCTGGCACTCAAGAAAGAGTATCCGCGTACAGCCGATTTACTCTCTTAGTCTTTCTGATTCTGCGGATTGTTGATCGCGCTTTCACCAGGCAGGCGTGGCGTTTCCAGTCCCAGTAACTGCAGACAGATTGGTGTCATGTCGATAATACGAGGATTATCAGGCAATTCAAAATTATCGGGCAGTCCCGCTGCGATCAGCGGCGCGGTGGAATCCAACTTATGCAGTGAACCATGCGAACCGGCTGGATTACACTTCATTGCCGGCAGACAGAATTCCTTACCCAGTCGGGCTGTCACCCAGATGTTTCCCGTCTTTTCGGAAAAGCCTGTTGCGATACGTTCAAAGGCGTTTGGATAGTCACCGAATTCCAGCTGATTTTCTGATGTGACCTTTGCATCGACGGCACTTAAGTCACCGTCCCAGATCCAGGCGGTTCCATAGATATCGAGACCATTACCTGTAGAGTCCGGGGCCGGTTTGAAAACCAGATGTCCACGGTCTCTTGTATGAACATAGAAAGCCGGCTGGTCGGTACCGTTCAATCCGCTGTTATGATCGCACCACATCACCTGATCGATTTCCGGGTAGTTTAACAGACACTCAATGACTTCAGTGCGACGATCCCATAATTCCGGTTGCATATAGATTTGTGCTGACCGCATATTCGGACAGACCATTAAATCATCTGAGCTGTTCCAGGGTTTCCCTGCATCTACGACTTTGAACTGTTTGAGTACTTCGTTCAAATCAATTCCCGGATTTTCATCCAGATCGCTCTGAGAATGGTCACCTGTCATCAACACTACATGCTTTTCCAGGAACTGGTCAATTCCGCCGAGAATTTCAATCAGTTTACCCAGGTGACTGTCGACATTCTGCAGGGTTGTCACTGCGTTTTCAGGACCTTCTGAGTGGCTGTCAAAATCATTATTGGGAAAATAAGCCAGAGTAAAATCAGGAAGACAATCCTGTTCAGCCATCCCCAGAAGATAGTCTGCAGTCGTATCGTCGTGGAAACCAAAACGCCTCGTAACTCCCCCTCGTGCCGAAAGCGTGTTTCCATAGAGCGGAGTCGAAACAATCTCTCCCAGAAACATCGTATGCGGCCCGATCATTGATTCTGCCAGGGTTACTCCCGGAGCCAGATTGAGGAGTAAAGGAGTGCTGGTTTCGTGTGCCACGGTCCCCCGATACCACATAAAGTTGACGACTGCATCGGCCAGCGTTCCGTGTTGCTCGATTCGTTCGAAAATTGTGGGTACCTGGAGACGGTTCATATTCAGTTTGATTTGAAAATCATTGATGTAGCGTCCCATACCTTCATTCATAATCGCCGGCAGATCGGATCCAAAATAAGCGACTTCATTCTCGCCTCGATCGTACCAATAGGCACCAGAGATACCATGTTCGAAAGGATAAGCACCCGTAGCCAGCGCGCATGTTGCAGCCGGCGTGATCGAGGGGAAAATAGACGTACATTCCCTGCGTAAAACTCCCCTTTCAATCAGCTGCTGAAAATTTGGCAATAAACCTTTTTGCAATGCAGGTTGCACGACACGGGATGCCAGAGCATCAATAATGACTAATATGACTTTTTTCATTTGTATTGTACCACTCCCGGCCAGAACTTAATCAGCCTGTGTGAGTTCTGGCCAGTAATAAATAAGAGGAATCATCAGATTACCATTTCAGTTTAAAAAGAACAATTCGTGTGACGATGTGCCTTCACAATAACTACGTTCTCAACAGAACTTGATTTCAGAGTTCGATAATCCGGTGATGAATTTTCTTTAAATTCATAAGACTGCCAATTCAAAAAAATGAAACCCGGAAGATGGTGACTGAAGCGTTGATTTGATCTAATAAGACCAGATTGTATCTTTTAGCGCCAGATCAGTAATAAAAAGTAGACCAGGAATCTTCGATGATGGAAATGGAATCTCTTAAGATTCTGATTGCACATAATAATAGTGAGACTCTGAAACTCATTCAAAAGGCAGCGTGTAAATTAGGGCACCAGATTATTGATGCGGTTCAAACCGGAGAGGCTATGATCAAGGTTTGTAGCGGTCAACTTCCGGATCTCGTCATCAGTGGTGTTCGTATGCCTGATATGGATGGGATTCGAGCCTTGACCCTGATTGGGAAAGAGACTCCCGTTCCGGGTATTATCGTAACCCCCAAGTCTGATCTTGAACTGGTGGAGACGGCTGCCCTTGATCATATTATGGCCTGGCTGGTTGAACCGATTCGTATGGTTGACCTGGGCCCTACGATTCTTCTGGTACATCGTCGTGCTGCAGAATTTGCTGAACTTCGTCAGGAAAATCAAGATCTACGCGTTGCATTGAATGATCGAAAGATTATTGAGAAAGCCAAGGGAATTCTGATGAAAACAGCTGGTCTTGATGAAGGGACAGCATTCCGCCAGCTTCAAAAACTCTCCAGTCGTAAACGTATGAAACTGATTGAAATTGCACAGGCAATCATTACTGCTGAAGGTGCCTTTGATCTCGTCCAGGAAAACTGAGTTCTTTTATTTCTTCCGAAATGAAATCAGACTCAGAACTGCCACAAACAGGGCAGCCCCGATAATCGACCATAGAATCGGAAATGGTTGATCTCCAAATTGAATAGTGAGTAGTTCGGGGAGCCCCAGTTTTCCGGACATCCAGGTGCCCAGCAGGGCACCGATGAAGCCCAGTGCAATCGATGTCAGGCAGCCGCCACGGGAATATCCCGCGAGTGATTGTGCAATACCACCACAGATGGCAGCGACTAACAGTAATAATAAAAATTGAAAGATTCCCATAACAGTGTCCTCTCTCGTAGTAAAAATTCTGCTTATCTGAATACTGGTTTGTAGCAGATCGACGACAGTTCGATATTTCAGTTGGTCTGCAGACTGGACTCCAGCAAGTCGTTTAACTGACCGAAAGCCTGATGAAAAGTATTACGGTCTGCCTGGATATTATGATGCTCTTCAAATGCGGTCTGTAGTGCATCTGCTTCCTGCTGGATGACTTCGATATCTTCCGGGCGAGAAGCATGGCTGGCGATTCCTACCAGTGCCTCCAGCAGTTTCAGTGAAACGGCGGTGTTGCTGGAACCATATTCACGAATCATGCCGAATGAACGTGTCAGTACTTCTGCAAAGCCGTCGGCTGTTGTCACTAATACACGAGGTACCGATTCGCTGTCTCGCCGAATCTGGCTGGGATTGGATCGTTCTACAAGTCTACTCAGAGAACTTCCCAGTCGGTCCACACAACTCATGGCAGTAAAGGGATCGTTGATTCCCGGGGACAGGGCCCGTACAGCGATTTCAACCAGTTCTCGGGCTGCATAGCTGACATCCTGGCGGGGAGTGCGACGCAGTCCGATAATGATGACTCGATTCACCGTATTGACTACTTTTTCGATCTGTTCTTCTGAATCTTCTTCTGTTTCCGTTTGATCCTGGAACCAGACGCGTACCAGTAGTTGTTCTTTTGTGATGTAATCTCCAGGCTTGCACTTCAGTTCTACTACTCCGTTCAATTCCTGTCCCAGCGAGACCAGGCTTTCCCCATCAATGCCTTCGATATAACCCTCCAGTTCCGACGGAACTGTAATATTATGTTTTCCCACACCAGCTAAAATTTCGTCAAATGATTGATGGTTCTGTTGTTCAAGTTCTTCTTCGTCAGTTGCTTTTTCCGCTGCGTCCCCGATCAACTCAGGAAAGAGTCGGTTTATGGCTTCGTCCAGATCCCGAGAAACCTCTGAGATAATGGTCGGTGCCTGAATGGCGGTTGCCACATGATGGATAAACCAGATCAGCATTCCCATACTGATCACTCCTAGAATCAGACCAACGGCCGTTCCCACCTGTGGAGTGAATGCGGGGCTGTCTCCATGTGCTTCTCGCACCTTCTGCAGAACCAGCATGCAATACAGGCTCGTTCCGATATACTGGCCGATGACCAGATCAGCGATGCTGGCGCCCATCACATTACGAACCAGTCGGGAACCGTACTGCGAAGAAGCAATGGATAAAGTCACGATAGTGATCGAAAATACGACTCCTGCCAGGGCAATTGTCGCTCCCGCTACTGAGGAAAGCGTAGAACGGGCGGCAGGGGCAGTCGTTGAAAGCCAGCTGAGTTTACGCTCAGATAAGTCCAGCAGGCCATCCAGTTGATTTGTTCCAAATGCCAGCAAAATCGCCATTAATGCCATGATGGACGGGACAAACCAGAAACTGGTTCGAAAAGAATCCCAGAGATTCTCAAGTCGTGCTCTCATACTGCAGGCGTACTCCTCGAATTTCGTTGCTTCTCTAAGGTTATCTTACTGGAAGGAAGGAATGCTACTACTGACTGTCTTCAATTATGGCACTGATCTGTCTAAGAATGATACAAGAAAAACCTTGAGCAGTAGTAATTTACTCCTCACAGCTTATTTAACTCTGGAGCATTATTTATTTCCCGTATCGATTCAGGTATCGAGTTTCAATATTAAATCACGATCTTTATGCTCGATGTCTATCAGGTAACGTTTGTGAAACTCTTTTAAGAAGTCCGGGTCTGCGAAATCAGGCCAGTTATCTTCATCGAACCCCTGGGCTCCTTCCAGCTGTTGCTGAGTCACATTCAAAACCAGAATCTGTTCTTCAGGATTTTCGGGATTCTGTTTCAGTTCAAAAGCTTTAAACGGAACGGCAAACATTTTATTACCAACACCGAGGAAACCTCCGTAGGTAAGAGCTACATATCGAACTTCCCCTGTTGACGTATTCATGACAAGGTCGTTGATTTCACCCAGGCTCTGTCCCTGAGGGTTTTCGATGTTTTAGAGACATCCGGCGATTACACATTCTCTACATTGGGATTTTCAAAAGCATGAGCGCTTCCGGCCAGACATAGAGTAGTAACACTTAACGCAAGAATACTTGCGAGTGCAGTGTAACGTTTCATTTCAGTTCTACTCGGGTATCAAAAAATATGAATTAGATTTGACCAGAAGTAGTTAACTATCACAGCTGATAATATTTCTTATAAGACAAAGCAGTTAACTGGCTCTCATTGAGTGGCGATATACCGTAAAAGCGAAAAGTCGCTGGGCAGTCCTGGATTATCGTCAGGGATTATTATCAGCTGATGATAGTGCTAAGTGATCTCTGGGAAATCAGTTTCAGCAGTGACATGAGCTTTCAAACTGAGCTACCTGCTTTTCTGCTTCTTCTTTCGCGATCCCGTATCGTTCTTGAACTTTGCCAACCAGTTCGTCTCGTTTACCGTCGATCTGGTCGAATTCATCATCGGTCAATTCTCCCCATTTCTGTTTAGCCTGACCTTTGATCTGTTTCCATTTTCCTGCGAATTGGTCTGAATTCATCACTCTTCTCCTAAATTGGAATACAAGTTTTAAAAACTGAAATTAATTGCTGATTACAGACTCGTAATCAGCAAACGACTCATTTTCGATTACTCTTTTTTCTTGAGGTCAACTCCAATGTTGCCATCACTTTTGTCGCGTTCTATTTCAAGTTCACCGCCTGGGGTTTCAATGTCGAGTACTTTTTCTTTTTCTTCACAGCCCGCCAGGGTAAATGCAGTAGCTGACATCAACATCAGGGCTATCGATAAAAAACATGAATTGATGATGTTGTTTTTCATAATGGTTTCCTTTTTTCTAAAACTACCTGGCTCGCTGTATGCGCACCGGGAGCCCGTTAAAAACTCAAGTTGAATGGCTCTGTCAAACCAGAGGTGTTATCAGGGAAAGCTGGCTGCTCTACCAGTAGGTAGGGCGTCCATAGAAATCATAGAGTTGTATTTCATAAGCGCGATTCACTGGCAGACGCGGATCATACAGTGGAGCATTTTCAACCTGTTCCCGCGTTAAATCCACATGTGCTTTTTGATCATTCCAGGTAAAATGAGTGATCCAGTCGAATGCGATGATCACTTTCTTACCGGGTAACCAGTTACGAGTATCTATTATCAGATACCGTAAACTCCAACTTTCTGTATCCACAATAATGTCTTCCACATGTCCGAGCGTCTCTTCCATACACTGAAGATTGTAACCTGTGACTTCGCTGACACTTCGTAGATGGGGGTCACCATTCCCGGCAGCCACCCGATCTTTGAGTTCAACAGTTGTTGTGGAGTGATTCAGTATTGGAGCGGGTGAGTTTCCCCAGTAAACGGGCCAGTTATAGAATGAAGTTAAAGCCGATTCGTACTGTCGGGAAACAGGCTGATCAGTTTCTACTAATGGAGCTGCTTCAATGTTGGCTTTAGAAAGTACCGTTGGTAGTTCCAGACTATCCAGATCTGGTTGTTCAATGGCAACGGGCGATATCAGTACCTGACGGTCTGTCAGCCAGTTTCCGGTATCTACCACAAGATACCTCATGATATTGGTATCATCGTCAAACAGAAAATCCTGAACGGTTCCACAATCTCCATCGGTAGCCAGAACCTTGTATCCCTTAAGTTCATTCGTGCTCCGAAACATATCTGTCTCCTTTCCTGGTTCTGTCTGAAGACGAAACGCAGATCGTGTGCCATTCCGTGGATTTTCTATTGATTTCGGTGGGATTTCATTGTTTTCCATGCACAAGGTTCTTTGTTTTAATGACTACTGTCTGATTTCAAATTATTCTCAGATTTTATTTCTGCCTTCGAAATCTCATTTAT
The DNA here is from genome assembly GCA_020426085.1 of Planctomycetaceae bacterium. Taxonomy (GTDB): domain Bacteria; phylum Planctomycetota; class Planctomycetia; order Planctomycetales; family Planctomycetaceae; genus Gimesia. Next base: position 7,400 of record JAGQQP010000028.1, read on the forward strand.
TAAAGGTTCTGATCGACCGCTGAGAAACCGGTATGCTTGACAATCAGTCAGCATTTAGACGAAACACAGCCAGGGAATAAAAAAAGCCCTGCGGCGTACATGGTTAGTTCGCCGCAGGGCTGTCATAGGCCTGCTGGTGACCCTGCTCCAGAAGCAGGGGGTAGTTACTTAAAGTGTAACGAAGAGCGGTATACAGTCAATCATCCACAACCCGGAAATCAATTTATATTACCTCATTTACAGAGATAGAAACCAGCTTTCAACAGTCTGAGTCGACCTCAAAGAGTCGATTTCTGATTGTAATTTCAGCTTGAGAAAACCTCTTGATCAAGCTTCAATCACGCTATAATGCCCATTGATTACCTGTTGTTTTTTATTTAGAACGGGAGAACCATTTCGTTTGAACCGATTTGTGTCACGGCTCATATAGGTAATTGAATCGTCAGTGTTTTCTTTTCAGACTCTTTGTAATGCAGAAATCAGCTTGCTAGAATAGCGCAATTCTCTAACAGAGATCCTTTCAATAATCGAATCAGTTCGGAATAAATTATGTCTCAGGCATTAGTGGTGGATGATGATCGTACGGTACTCGAAATGGTACGTCGATCACTGGAAAAAGTGAATGTCGACGTCATCACGGCTGGTACTGCTGAAGAGGCAATGGAAGCCATTCGAGAGAAGACTCCCGAAGTTGTACTACTGGATATTATGCTTCCTTCGGTTTCCGGGTTAGATGTATTTCGGGAAATCCATCAACTGGACCGACGCTTACCGGTCGTGTTTATCACGTCATCCAGCGAAAGTAACCTTGCTATCGAAGCCATGCAGCTGGGGGCGTTTGATTACCTTGCCAAGCCACTTGATCTACCGAAATTGAACCAACTGGTTCAGAAGGCAATTGAGACTCGGCGGTTAATGAATATCCCGGTTGCTTTACCGGTGGGTAATACAAGATCCAGTAAAGGAGATCAGTTTGTTGGTCGTAGTCCACAAATGCTCGAGGTCTTTAAGTCGATAGGACGTGTTGCTGCGGAAAACGTCAATGTTCTTATCCGTGGAGAAAGTGGTACTGGTAAAGAACTTGTTGCCAGAGCAATTTATCAGCATAGTCCCCGCTCCAAAGACAGTTTTATGGCCGTCAACTGTGCAGCTCTCACGGAAACGCTGCTGGAAAGTGAGCTGTTTGGCTATGAAAAGGGAGCATTTACAGGTGCAGACCGACAGCGAATCGGAAAATTCGAACAATGTAATGGCGGGACAATCTTTCTCGATGAAGTAGGAGACATGTCCCAATTGACGCAGGGAAAAGTCTTGCGTCTGTTGCAGGAACAGAGATTCGAACGGGTTGGTGGTAATAAGACGATTGAAACCGACGTCCGTATCATTGCCGCTACGAACCGCAACCTGGAAGAGATGGTTAAAGCTGGTTCATTCCGTGAAGATTTATTCTACCGACTCAACGGGATGACCATTTCGCTGCCTCCTTTACGTGAACGTGGTGATGACATCGCATTACTGGTCGAGCATTATCTGAATGAAGCCTGTTATGAAATGGGGCGTACTGAAACGGAAGGTGTCTCTTCTGAAGCTCTGGAGTTGATGATTCAATATCCCTGGCCTGGAAATGTCAGGGAACTTCAAAGCGTGGTTCGGCAGTCTTTATTAAAAAGCACTTCTCCGATTATTGTTCCGTCATTTTTGCCAGACGAGTTATCCAGAAGGTTCAATACGCAGGCTGTCTCCCTGGAATCACATAGTGATATTTCCGGTGATGATGATTTGCCCTTAGCTGATCTACGTTTATTTGTGGATCAGCGTCTCGCGGAACAATCAACAGATCTTTATAGCGAAACGCTGGAAGCCATGGAACGCTATCTGTTGACACGGGTCTTGAATGAAACAGGGGGTAATCAGACTCGCGCTGCAGAAATTCTTGGCATCACTCGCGGCAAGATCCGCGACCGCATTGCACAGTTTGGCATCTCTCTTGAAAAAACTGTCAGTATTGAAGATGACTCGGCTTAGTCATTCTTAATAACATATTGGCCGTCAAGCAGAAACTGCGATTACTCTTCTGTAATGGTAGTCCCCACCATTCCTGTATTTTCTGATACAGCTCCAAGTCAGAAAGCCACTTCCAAGTCAGGGCGAAAAGCGGTCGCTTAACGCGCAAACGAACTTCCCAGCGAGCGATCAGCAATCGATCATTCACAATATCACAGTGAAATATAATTCATCTCCGGATTTTGTCGAAGTTCCAACATCCTTTCTTATAAAGCCTTATGTCAATCTGTTGGGTTGGCGTTTCAACTTGGCACAGCGATTGCGATGTTATCAATCATCGCAGCAATGTGATTGATATTGAAACATGCAAATCGAATGAGCCAGGGGCATTCCTGGTCGGCTGGTTGAATTGAAACTCAATACTACCAGCCGAATCGGAATCGAAAACCCGGTATCCCAGGGATTTCCATCCCGCTTATTGAAAGGGTAGCACAATGTTGAGTTGGGCATTAATGTTTTTAGTAATTGCACTGGTAGCAGGTCTTTTTGGTTTTGGTCTGGTCGGAGGTATGGCCTATGGTGCAGCAAAGATCTGCTTTTTTATCTTCCTCGTTTTAGCAGTCATCAGCCTGCTGACTGGAAGAAGAATTCCTACAGAATAAGCTTTTGAATAAAGTCACATTTACTTGATTCAAAACTGCTGGGATGATCGACCGACGGCGCTCAAATGGGCGTCGTCGGTCCGATTTATCATATCATCGCAGTGAAGAGGCATTTTATTGGAGAAGACCGATGCAAAACGTAACTATTGTCATTCTGATCATAGTGGCAATTATCGCTATGGTATTAGGTGGTTGGATTTCGTTTGCAGACATGGATGACAGTGCAACCATGACGTTCCATAAAAGTGAAGTGAAAAAGGATACAGAGCAGGCTGTCAAAAAAGGAGAGGAGTTAGTTAAAGATGCAGCCAGAGAGGGAAGAAAGTTGATCGACAATACTGAAGATGCGGTAGATTCTGATGAACCTGCTGAAGAAGAAGCAGATTTCGAGCCTGAACAATCAGAAGTTTTAGAAACTCCCAGATGATGTAACCAATATGATGATGAAACAAGTATTTTGAAGTTGTGTCCGAGATGTGCGATGCTGGGATTCCTTCCATTTCATAGCGATATTAGTAACACTATCCCCTCTACAGAGTTCCTGCTCTCATCCGGTAGTCGTGGAAAAAACAATTCCATTCTGTTAAATTACTGTCATTCTCCCTTCAGCGTTATCACAAAGTTTTTCTAATCTTTTTCCAGTCGGGCACGAAAACGAATGGGACTCTCTTCGAATCCAGAATTCCCCAACAATGCCTTATGGGCTTCCGATGACCGGTTGCAGACAATTGTCGATTCCGCGATGGATGCCATCATAACCATGAACATTGATGGTTATGTTCTGGACTGGAATCGACGAGCCGAAGAAATATTTGGCTGGTCCAGAGATGAAGCAACTGGAAGTTCTGTCTCAGAATTAATCATCCCACCTCAATACCTCAATCAGCATCAGGATGGACTTCGGCAGTTCAAAGCTACCGGGAAAGGGAGGTTGATCAATAATAAGGTGGAATTGACGGCGCTCCGCAGGAATGGGCATGAATTCCCGATCGAAATGATCATCACACAAATTGAATGGCATGGGCAGGTTATTTTCAATGCTTTTGTTCGAGACGTTTCAGACAGGAAAGAAGCCGAACAGCTGATTGCCCGTGAGAAACTTGAGGCCGCATTATTACAACAGGCGAGTTTTTCATCGTCTACCAGCGATGCGCTCGAGGATGCATTACGAATCTGTGTAGCCAATCTGGGAGACATTTCAGGTTGGCCCGTTGGTCATGCTTACCTGCTGAACCAGGGAGGAAATCGTCTGGTCTCATCGCGAATCTGGCATCTGGCAAATCGAGACCACTTTCTGGATTTACGCGATGAATCTGAGAAGCAGACATTCATGCGTGGTGAAGATCTTCCCGGTTATGTCTGGAGTCGAGGCGAACCTGTCTGGGTCACGGACTTTGAACATGAAGAGATCATCAATCAGAAAAGAGACTTTGCAGCGTTTGGTATTCGGTCGGCTTTTGCATTTCCTGTAAAACTTGACGGGAATGTCATTGCTGTGGTCGAGTTCTTAAATACAAGACTCATTTCACCTGATCTGAATCTATTGGCGTTATCACGCGGGGTGAGTAATCTGATCAGGCATGTCATCGAACGAGTTCAATGGCAGGAAGAACGTACCAGGCTGGCCGCCATCGTTGATTCTTCAGGGGATGCGATTCTTGGAAAAGCTCCTGATGGTACGATCACTTCCTGGAATAATGGAGCCGAAGTGATTTACGGTTGGCTGGAAGAAGAAGTCATCGGAGAGACCGTATCGATTCTTCTGCCTCCAGGGATGGCCCGTGAAGAATCTGAAATACTAGAAGCGATGAAAACGGGACGCAGGCTGGATCAGTTTCAGACGCGGCGCATGCGGAAAGATGGAACTATAATCGATGTAGCCATTACCGTTTCTCCCATTCGCGGGATGGATCATCAGGTTGTCGGGTCATCAAGTATTGAAAGAGATATCACTGCCCGACGTCGTCGTGAAGAGGAACTCAGCAAAGCCAAGGATGAAGCCGAACAGGCTACACGGACTCAAGGCGAATTTCTGGCCAATGTCAGCCACGAACTCCGCACCCCTATGAATGCGATTCTGGGGATGCTGGAATTGACTTTACAGGAAGATCTGACACCACTCAAACGGGATTATCTACAGACAGCAAAAGATTCGGCAGACTCACTACTTTTGCTGGTTAATGATATTCTGGATTTTTCCCGATTGGAGGCAGGGCGTTTTGAATTGGAACCGGTACCATTCAACTTGCGGATCATGCTCGACGAAGCAGTGAAAACACTTTCGCTGCGCGCCTGTGAGAAAGGTCTGGAATTAATCTGCCGAATCGATAAAAGAGTGCCGATCCAGGTTCTGGGTGACCCGGTTCGCCTGCGTCAGATTCTGACAAATCTGGCTGGCAATGCGATTAAATTCACAGAACAGGGGGAAGTGGTTGTTGATGTCAAAGTGAAAGAGCCTTCTGTCGAAAAAAACGGAGGTTCCAATGAACAACGATCTGACAAGCCACTTCCCAGGCTTCAACCGGGAGAAATACCCCTGCTGGAATTCAGCGTTTCTGATACAGGGATTGGAATTGCTGCGGAAGATCAGAAACGCATCTTTGCTCCGTTCGCACAAGCGGATGCATCGACAACGCGGCACTATTCTGGCACGGGCCTGGGACTGGCAATATGTCACGAGCTGATTGGCTTAATGGAAGGAGAAATGCACTTATCCAGTGAACCGGGAAAAGGGAGCTGCTTCTCTTTTCGGGTCAGTCTGCCGGTAGCTGAACCGGAAGATTCCGAGATGGAGAAAGAAGAATCGTCAGTGTCTGAATTACGTGATCTACCGGTGCTGGTGGTGGATGATAATCAGACGAATCGAGTGATTCTTGAAGAAATGCTGTCAAACTGGTCCATGTCTCCGACACCGGTTGACTCGGCACAGGAAGCACTAAACCAGCTCTCTGCACTCAGCGATAAAGAGAAGCCTTATCCACTGGTGATTGTGGATGCCCTGATGCCGGAAACGGACGGCTTCATGCTGCTGGAACAGGCGCGGGAAGAAGGGCTGCTAGATTCCGCGACAATTCTGATGCTGTCTTCTGCCGATCACCAGATTTTCAGCGAACGATGCCAGGGACTTGATATTTCCGCATTTCTGGAAAAACCAGTATCACAATCTGATCTGCTGGATGCTATCATGACTGCCCTGAAAGGACCACAACTGGAAAGTTCCAGTGTGTCCCAAATCAGAGAATCAAAACAGACTTTGAGAGTGCTGGTGGCTGAAGATACTCCAGCGAACCAGAAAGTGATTTCCGCAATCCTCAAGAAGCGGGGACATCAGTGTGTCATCGCCGATAATGGTCGTGAAGCGGTTGATTATCTGAGAAATGAGTCATTTGATGTCGTACTGATGGACGTGCAGATGCCAACGATGGATGGTCTGCAGGCAACTACTATGATCCGCGAGAACGAATATGGATCGGGTGAGCACACTCCCATCATTGCCATGACGGCGTATGCAATGCGCGGGGATCGTGATAAATGTATTGCTGCTGGCATGGATAGCTATATCTCTAAACCCATCGATGCTCAAAAACTGATTCTGATACTGGAGCGACTGGCAATGCGTCATCAAAAGAACAACTTACCCGGGAATAGTCCTGCAGGTTCAAAACTCTCCCCTCAAGAATCAGCAAATGAAGAGTTACAGAAAACATCCGAATCGAATCAATCATCTGTAAATCACAGTCCAGTCATGGATATGCGAGCCGCGCTCAAACGAGTTGGTGATGATGTTAATATTCTCAACGATATGGTCGACTTCTTTTTTGAAGATGCCCCTGGTCTTCTGAAAGAAATCAATGATCAGTCCGTTGCCGGAGATGCGGAAGAACTGACGCGGGCAGCTCACAGTTTGAAAGGGCTCTGTGCCAATTTTAATGCCTATCCAGCTGTGGAAGCGGCAAAAAAAATTGAAGAGTTTGGACGCGAGGGAAAGCTGAGGGAAGTACCTGCTGCGATTCCCGAACTTGAGTCGGAATTCACTCGACTTAATGAACAGCTCTGCGCATGGAAGTCTGAGAATTCCTGATCTAAAGAGACTCTGGTTGAACTTTTCAGGCCAGAAATATCTCTCCAGAGTCTTCCTGGACTGCTGGCTCCGCATTCAAACTGGTCGCACTGCTGCCAGGATCGCATTGAATTTCCAGTTTTCTCTCCTGAATTTACGGCATATAACCCCTGTTTTTAAGGGTGTACAGATTGTGTTCACATGGCTGAGAGTTTGGTATGGGATGTGCTTTCTATTTTCCTGAGTCAATTTGAAATGTTTGATCCGGAAACGAATTCGGATCGTTTACAGAACTATTGAGAAATCAGTGACCGTTTCAAATGGCATTATAACAGATTGCATTAAGCAATTCAGAAAGGAAATAGACAATGTCAACTCAATACCCTCAACATGTTCAGTCACAGTCTTCTACTTTCATGGATGTGATCAGAATTATCCTGGCAATCATTTTGCCGCCAGTGGGAGTACTGATGCAGGTCGGACTGGGAATGCATTTCTGGTTGAACATAGTTTTAACACTGTGTGGTTATATTCCCGGGCTGGTGCATGCCGTCTGGGTCATTGCGAAAAAATAATGGAATCGCGTGAAGTTGAATCAACAATCAATCTGTGAACTGAAATAAATCATGTATGCGATTATTTCACTGATAGTGATTATCGTCATATCGATTATTGTGGTCCGAGTGGCGACAGTGGCATTAACGCTGACAGGACTTTCTACACCACTGGCACGATTCCAGGCACGGTCTGCTTTTACCAGCACCGGTTTTACATCCAGTGAGACGGAAAAGGTCATGCGACACCCTGTTCGTCGTCGGATCATTATGATGTTGATGATTCTCGGCAACGCGGGAATCGTAACTGCGATTTCTTCTCTCATCATCTCCTTTGTTGGTGCAGATTCCAGTTCTGGTCTCTGGTTACGGATTACGCTTCTGGCCGGCGGTTTATCATTACTCTGGTCGCTTGTGTACAGTGAATGGATTGACCAGCACATCTCCCGCATCATTCAATCGGCTCTGCAACGTTGGACTGATCTTGAAATTCGAGATTATGCGGGACTCCTCCATTTGACGGGAGACTATGTTGTTGTGGAGTTGAATGTAAATCCGGATGACTGGCTGGCAGAAAAAAAACTGACTGAACTCAAACTGGATACAGAAGGGATCCTGGTGCTGGGGATTGAAAAACCGGATACCAGCTATGTCGGCGCTCCCCGGGGGGAGACGCGTCTGGAGATTGACGATCGCGTCCTGCTTTATGGAAAAGCCAGTGTGTTGAGAAATCTGGATGAGCGGCGTTCCGGTGCCGCCGGTAACTGGGAACACCATAAAGCAGTCGATGAACAGCAACGAAGTGAACAGGTCACTCAGATTTAATCTGATTCTGCTGGTCAGCATTCGATCATCTTCCAATGAATAAATTCCTCTTGACCTCGCCGAGCGGTTTACCAGGATAAGCGTCTAAATGAGTCGCGCGCGTGGTCCAGTATTTGAGCAGGTAAACAGCACGAACCTGTAAAGAGATCAGCACTATAAAAGTCTCTCATTACAGCACGATTTAAACCAAAGCCTGCTCAAACGCACTCTGTGGATCGACACACAACGCCCCGGTTTCGCCCCGGTATGATCCGGTGTCACTCCAATATCGGTAGCATATCAGCAGGTATCGCCAGCTTTTGTTGTTCAGCTCTGCTTGACTCAATGGTGCACTTCGACAAAATCGCCACCACAAGCAGAGAGCAGGGCGGAATAAACACCCCAACCAGGCAACAGTCAGGCATAAAGTAAATCCATTCAACATCAATTTCATCCTTGTAAATAATGTTCACTGCAGCAGAAGTCTGAAGAGCTCTTCCGTCAAGTCAGTCAGTTTTCCCGGAGAATTTTTGGGGCACCTGTTTGCAATAACAATTCATCAGGCAGAGATTTCTGTAAGACAGATCCTACCAGATTTCACCCGCAGCCTTAGATCTGAAAATCCTGAAGTAATTCCGGCAGACAAAAACAGATTACGCTTTTTTTCCGGAGCCGAGGTTGCAGATCGTTCACTCTCGCGTCCTGCATATTATTGCGTCCGGGGTGCAATATCTTGCACGTGATTTCTCGCAGGATCGGATTGCTGATCCATAAATTGATTTGACTACGGATACGAACAGAAAAATTTTCAATTCGAAAACCACTACATTTCAGGAGATATAACTCATTCTGAGTCAACATTGTCGATAATTTAGATCAGCCGGTATGCTGATTGCATTAGGGAAAATTGTTTGTTCATTTTCGAAATCCAGATAGTCAGCAAGGCAAATCTTTCGCTCAGGCTGACGACTTAATGTGTCTGGTCTCGTTGCAATATTGAAAATCATTTTCACCCCTGCCTGGTGTAACATCACTCAGGCTCACGTTTACTTACAATGTTACCATCGGTATTCCCGTCTACATGTTGGTTGCACAGGTGGTCATGAAAACTATTCCAGTGGCATGACCCGGATCGCTCTGGCTGGAACGTCCTGATATCCAGCCAGAGCATGTTTTAAAACTTGTGATTACTCCTGATTTGGATGTAGTAGAAACCTGAGACAAGGAGATACTGATGGTTCCTTCACATATAAAATA
>JAGQQP010000290.1 GCA_020426085.1 Planctomycetaceae bacterium
CTGATATCTGAGAAGATTGAATAATCAAATAAAAATATTGTCGTGCTCTGTAAGAATAGCGCTAATCGACCCGAAACAGTCCCCACTTCGTTTCCTCTAATGGTCGAGCCTCTGCTTTAATGGTCGCTTCACGGGCTTCGATCAGTCTGCCAAACGTTTCCATTTCCGGGGGAAAAGAGACCGCTCCGAATGGTTTGGTGCGACGCCCGAAAACGTACTCCGCATTGTGGGCCCGATACACATAAAAGAACAGTTCATTCTTCCGATCGATATCAGACCGCAGATCGCGGACCCGTTCCTGTGAAGGCAGATTCAGCAACAGCAGCCCGCGAGACCAGTCGGAATGTCGGGCCTCTGTTACCTGAGTCCCATTCACCAGCAGTCGATACTTTCCCTCGGGCAGATTTTTGACCGTCAGTCGAGGTTGTTTCTCCAGAAGTTCACTAGCAGGAATCGAAACTTTGGGCGGCACAGGTAGCGGTAGCGATTCCGCCTGAAGAGTAAATTCAATCTGGTCCGGTTGAAATTTCGAACCACTGACTTTCGCATGAGTTGCCTCGATCTGTTTCTGCGAAACGTCGATTACAACAGAGGGACTTTCCAGATCCCGTCCCAGTAGCTGTTCCGCCACAAAATGACTGATTGCCCAGTACCCATATTCATTCAAGTGTATTCCGTTTCGCGTCAGTTTCTGAGAGATGTTTTCCTGCATCATCTGTTTCGATCTGGAGTACAGGTCCACGAACGGAATCTGGTGTCGCTCCGCAACAGACTGCATTGCCTGTGTGTATTTCGCCAGACTTTGATTATGTTTGACAGGATCTGGTAGCGGGGAGCCCATATTTTCATGCGCAATCGGAGAAATGATGACTACCCGCGGGGCCGATTTGCCATTGTATTTCTGCGATGCCAGATGCTGCAGAAACTGTTCCCACGCCTCGGTATAGTCGGCCAGACCGGCTTCGCCGTCGAATGACTCATTCATTCCGAAACAGGCGATAATCACATCAGCCCGCTGTGCTTTCAAATGATCGTCCAGAGAACCAAAATTCAAAGGGCGCGGCCTCAGTTTCAACGTATCCCCCGACCATGCCAGATTCCGAAATGTCAGACCCGGCACAGCAGCCTGCGATGTCAGCAGTGTTTCCAGATAATTGTTCAACCTTAACTGATCGGCGAAAGTGTTGCCGATAAAAACAATTCGATCCCCTGCTTTCAACTCTAATGCAGCCGACGCAACTTGACGCGGTGAATCTGCGTCGGAAACGTTCGCTGGCAGGAGAACAATCGAACTGATCAGTATCAGCAGTAACGGACAAAGGCGTAAAAACATAAAATTAAATCCCGGTTTCTGGTCTGTGAATTCCACAACGGTCCCGGCGCTGTCCCTTTATTATGCGACTCCGCCGGGGCAAAGGAAAGTCCAGCTCTAAAACACTTTCTGCTGATGAAATCGATTTCATGCTGGATTCACATTGAATTGATTTGCCAGCCTCCTCACAATACAGACTGGGCCGCTCGATTTTTTGACGAGAAAAGGAACCGCCATGCACAAGACTTCCCCACAACCCCGACGACGTTTTCTGCAGACACTGCTGCAGGGTTGCACAGCAGGGGCACTGCTCCCCCAGCTCAATGCGCTGCTGGCCGAAGAAACCAGTCAATCTTCCCGGTCCATTCCCCCGGTTCCCGGAAAGTTCGCTGTGACGCTCCGTAAACGTGGCAAAGAAAATGATGCACCCGCTACGACCGAGAAGACCGAGTGGAACGCTTCTGAAACTGCCATCATCATCTGCGACATGTGGGCCGATCATCCCTGCAAACTGGCAGCGCAGCGAGTGGACCGCATGGCACCCCGTATGAACGAGGTGATTTCGAAAGCCCGCGATCAGGGTGTCGCCATCATCCATGCTCCCAGTGGTGGGATTCAACTTTATGAGGATACACCATACCGCCAGCGCATCAAGGAAGCCAAACCATCCAAGCCACCTGTTCCCATTCAAAGCTGGTGTTACCTCAATCCCGAAAAAGAACCACCACTCCCCGTTGACGACACAGTGCAACGCTCTACTGAATCCAGTATTCGTGGCTGCGATGATCCGATCGCCGACTACAAAAAAAATACCGACCGGCACGAACACCCGGCGATCAAAATTATCGGCTACGATGTCATCAGTGCAAACGGACAGGAGATTTTTAATTTCCTCGAACAGGAACAGCGGAAGAACATCGTGATCATGGGCGTGCACACCAACATGTGTGTTCTCGGCAGGCCGTTCGGCATTCGCCAGATGAGATACCTTGATAAAAACGTCGTACTCTGCAGAGACCTGACTGACGCCCTCTACGATCCCCGCGACCGCCCTTATGTCAGCCACGCGCGTGGTACGGAAATGATCATCGAACACATTGAACGTCACTGGTGCCCGTCCATCCTTGGTAAAGATCTCACGAAAGTCATCCCCGGCTCCAACAACCCGGACAGTTAAAAACATTTCCACTTCGATAGACAGTCTACCAGCAATACTCAGATACCCACTGAATCAATGGCAGTGGCCCTGTTGTGTACCGGTCTGAATTTCCTCTGGTCAGATTCCACTTGACGGGTTCGTGCCGCTGGAGAATCTTTGAAATCTGCGTCGCGCGCGCGAGAAAAAAAATCAGCATGGTGATCACGCTCGAACCACTGTCATGTCATCATTATAAAACCCTCTCGTTTCGTTAACTTTTCCGAATCACACTGAACATCATATCCCCGGTTATCGACACACTTCGCCCTACGATGACACAGCTTTCGCCATTCGATCACCATGGCATCGCAGCCTGTCACACCTTTATCGCCAGTCAATTTTCTGAGATCCTGCTTGACTCCACCACGCCTTTGAAGATGATTCTTTAGACTCAATGGAGGCACGAAATACGTTGGATCAAAAACTCTCATTCCGCACTCCTGGATCAATCCCGGGTTTTCTCAGTGTTCAAATCAAACAAGCACACACGCTGCATCCATTTTACAGATGGCACCTCCAGTCACTCAGATGAATCTCCGACACCTGTTACAATGCGTTCCCTGTATTCGTATCAGCGAAATTACAATTTTTAAACGAACCCGTTCCGCTCTATTTCCTCTTACTGATAACTGATATTAAAATCGGTTTGATACCAGTCCCGGCCAGTCAGTTATATTGAGCAGAAGCCAGTTCCATGACATTCGACCTGCAACCCACGCTCAAAGGTGAACTGCTTCAGCTGCGTCCCCTTGAGCCTGCAGACTATGCCCCCCTGTATGCTGTCGCCTCAGATCCGCTCCTCTGGGAACAGCACCCCGCCCGCACACGCTATCAGGAACCCGTATTTCAAAAACTGTTTCAGGAATCCCTGGCCTCTGGCGGTGCATTAGTCGCGATTGACAACAGTACGGGAACAGTCATTGGTTCCTCGCGTTTTAATGGGTTCAACCCCGCAGCCTCAGAAATCGAGATCGGCTGGAGCTTCCTGGCTCGTTCTCACTGGGGCGGTCGCTTTAACGGTGAAATGAAACGACTCATGCTGCAGCACGCCTTCCGCTTTGTCGATTCCGTCATCTTCCTCATCGGACCCGAAAATCTCCGCTCCCAGCGCGCCGTCGAAAAAATCAGTGCCTTCCGCGACGGAAGTCGTACCGACGGAACAGGTTTCGAAAGCTGGTTGTATCGCATCCACAAATGAATTCTGTAAGGATAAACAGATAATTTCATTCAATACATCCAACAATTTTTGTTTTTGTTCAACAAAAAAACATACTATTAGTTGTTTATGTAACAACATTACTTAACAATGCTAAACATAAGAAGTCTCTTATATCTAAATCTGAAGCAATGAAACTCATTTAAGATCTACCGTCTGTCGATTTTCATTCGAAAACATGAACGGACCCTTCGCTACGATAAGATTCCTGCAGGCACATACAATTCATTCCATTTGTTTGAAGGTGTATTATGCTCTCGCGTGTACTAGTTGTACTGAATTCCTTGCTGTACGGTCCCATCACACTCTGTATTGGACTATTCGCATTCCTGATCGGGATTCTGTATTTGACTCAGCATGAAATTTATGTCGGCGTAGACGGCATGCCACTGAGTTCACGGAAAGTCAAAGTTCAGCCCATGTCTGCGGATATGCAGGAGTTGCTTGAACTCTCCGGAAGAACCGGCTGGAAAAAAGATCCTGAAATCAAAGCAAGAGTCATGGAACTGAGTAAATCTATAGACGAGCGAAAGGCACTCCAAAACAGTTCAGAAAAGAAACCAATAGCAGTCCTGATAGACCCCGAAGAATAAACGCCGATTTTTTTCAGCCAGTCATTCAGGCACGGATATACTTAGTCCGTACTTTGATGAGATACTTTCCCCAGCAATTCTCCCACCAGTCGACCACTGGTGATCGCCCAGGCGATGTGCAGTCCATGTCCCCACAGCACCTGACCTCCCATGCCGTTACTGCCGATGGCATACAGACCGGGAATGGGATCGCCGCTTTCATCCAGCGCCTGCAGTTCTGCATTGATCGCCACGCCCCCTTCCGTCGTTGTGAAAAACGCTTTTGCCGGCCCCAGTAATACCCAGCGATTCCCCGCCAACGGACATTCATCTCCAGTTCGACCAAAGGGATCTGACTGCGCACCACTGACATACCGATTGAACTGCTCGACGGTCTCTTTCAACTTCAACACATCGATCCCGCGCTGTGCAGCGACTGCTTCCAGTGAATCTGCTGCCACACTCACATCCGGACGGAGCCTGAGATAATCTTCCACGTACGCATACGCAATTTTTGGTGCCGTCGAGATAAAGCAGGGCCACCGGCTGTAGCGCGCAGCAATCCGTTCGTCTAACAGAATGTAAGCAGCTTTACCCGACTGCCCGGAAATCGCGATCTCCCTCTCCGGTGATACTGTTTCATTACAGAAACGTGCTCCTGCAGCGTTGACCAGTATCGCACCATCCTTAAACAGCGAATTCTCCGGATGCTGCCACGTTAACAACAGACGTTTAATCCGCCAGTTGACGACGGCCTGTGGCAGTAAAGGGACCAGGCGACCCAGCAGTTTCGCGAAGAAGCCACTGGTCGGCAGCAACTGTTCGAACGGATCTCCTGGCGGTGGCACAAACCGCAGTTCCGGTCCATAGGTGATGTCCATATTCAGCAGTCGCGCCCCCGCTCGTTCCGCCAGCAGATGCCCATCACCACACGCCTTGGGGTTCACACCCTCAATTGTTTGAAACCGGTCCCCTTTGAAACGCGCAATCATCTCGGGGGCACTGGAATAATCGCCGGCCGCCAGCACCACCCCGCGTTTTGCAGTGATTGTGGTTAGAGTCCCCTCGATCTCTGCGACCACGCCCGTAATCCGCGTTCCGTCAGACACCAGTTCGACAACCGGTGCGCTGCAGATAATGGTTCCCTTCAGACGAATGATCCTCGCCTGAAAGGCAGCGATATATGCTTTCGCGTTCGGCACAATATTATGCATGCGAGGCACCCGGTTCGGCGGTTCCGGATTGGGGCCATGAAAATACAGGCCCATGCCCCGCAACCATTCCAGCGTCTTTGCAGTCTCCCCCAGAAAAAACCGACGCAGTTCACTGTTGTTCTGCGCTTCGACTTCTGCAGCCGCAAACTGTCCCGCGTCTGTCTCATGGTCGTCTGCGTTATCATTCACACCCGCGTCGCGCTGCAGACTCGTTCCATTCGCAGTAAACGAACCGATGGCCATTCCCGTGGTGCCCCCCAGTTGGGATTGCTTCTCCAGCACAAGCACGCTTGACCCCTGCTCCAGTGCCCGCGCAGCCGCTGCCAGACCACTGCCACCTCCACCAACGATGA
>JAGQQP010000291.1 GCA_020426085.1 Planctomycetaceae bacterium
GGCCGACCTGACCTCCCAGCCATTATTAGTCGCAGGTGGCGCAGGTGTGCTCATGGGGATTTACAGTTTAACACTGCCTCACACTCCCCCTCCTTCCAAGGGAAAGGCGATTTCTGTTCGAGATATTCTG
Organism: Planctomycetaceae bacterium; assembly: GCA_020426085.1. Lineage (GTDB taxonomy): Bacteria > Planctomycetota > Planctomycetia > Planctomycetales > Planctomycetaceae > Gimesia. The sequence continues at coordinate 131 of JAGQQP010000291.1, forward strand.
GGGCTCGATTCCCTGTCTCTATTAAAAGATCGCTCCTTCCTGGTATTTATGGTGAGCTCATTACTGATCTGTATTCCGCTGGCCGCTTATTATGCCTATGCCCCTGTTTTTGTGGCAGATGCCGGTATATCTGATCCTGCCTTTCAGATGTCGTTCGGTCAGATGTCGGAAGTTGTGTTTATGATATTGATGCCGTTCTTCTTCAAATTCCTGGGTGTTAAACGCATGCTTCTGTTTGGTATGTTCGCCTGGGTGGCCCGATATGCCTTGTTCGCAGCGGGTGCCGGGGAAGGGGCCGTTGATATAGGAGCAGGCAGCGTTTACTGGATGATCATTTTCGGGATTTTACTACATGGAATCTGCTACGATTTCTTCTTTGTCACCGGCCAGATTTATGTTGACCAGAAAGCGGGGCCTGCTATTCGTGCTCAAGCGCAAGGCTTTCTGGTATTCGCGACCCAGGGGGTCGGGATGCTGGTAGGTGCTCAGATCAGTGGTAATTTAATCAATAGTATTGTGGTTGGTGATGGTGCTGCGAAGCTGGAGAACTGGAAAGAGTTCTGGATCATTCCCACTGCAGCTGCATTCGTCATTATGGTAATCTTCCTGCTTCTGTTTAAGGACACTCCTAAAGCAGATGTCACCGAAGAAGATGTTGCCAGGGCGGCAGGAACAGAAGAGATGGTTTAAGTTCCTGCCTGTTGAAAATAAAACAGCCCTCTGTTCCAGGTGAGCAGAGGGCTGTTTCTGTTTGCAGTCTATGAGGTTTGCAGTACGGTCAATTACTGGCGTGGTACGGGAGCCGCCTGGAGCCGGACAGGCATCATGGATTCGACGAGGATGTATTCCCCGCGTAAATCATTGCGGAACCAGCGTTTTCCGGTTACCCCGACAGCTCGTCCGAGGGCCGCGTCCAGATTGATTTGCGGTGAGACCGGCTGCAGATAAGCCAGAAACTGACCGTTCGGGGCGGTCAATGCATGCGCTGGCATTCCCGGTCGAACATTATTTAACCGGCGCACAATACCCGCACCTGAGAATTGTGGTTGTGCAGGCGCGGTTGGTTGTTGTGTTACGCCTGGCTGTGGTACTGAAGGTTGTGGCGCGTTGGGTTGTGGCAGTGGTGCCACTGGTTGAGTGGGAGCAGTTGGCTCTAAAGCTGGTTCTGGAGTCGGCGGCAGTAACGATTCTGAACCAGGCGAGACGGTAGTACCAGGTGTGGGATACCGACTGGTTTTGTTCTGATCGGGAGCCATTGAGACCAGTTCTGCGTCGCGTTTGCTGGTTTCTTCGGCCAGCTTCAGGAAATCCTGGTATTCAGCTTGCACTTTTCGATAACGATTTACGGCTTCAATACGCAGATCAATTTTACTGGCAATTGCAGGATGTTTGATTTCCTGTTGCAGGGTTTTGTAATCCTGTTCCAGTCCATCCAGATCCCAGGCCGTTGGTTCTGCTTCGATCATGGCACGGAACTGCGTGTCGATCGTTTTGATTGCCTCTTTGGCAGCAGCCATCTGTTCTTCTTCCGGAACGCTGCGGCGAGCTGAACCATCTGTGGGTGTTTTGATCATTTCCTGTCTGGGAGCAGGTGAATTGTTGAGTGGCGTACCCTGGCTGAACGGATCGTTCTGATTGACGGCAATCGGTTGATCAACGGGAGCTGGTGGCATTTTTCCTGGTGAAAACTGATCTGTCGGGATGATCAGATGCCCTTCAATCCAGCGCCATTCGCCCGTGGGTGGTTTGATCTGATACATCAGCACATTCCCAAATTCGGTGGGAACATTTTTGCTGCCGAGAATCGTCACTTCATCATTTTTTGAAAGGCGAATCTGTTCCACATCGCGTGATTCACCAAAGGCGCTTCCTACGCGAACGACGACTCCGTTTTCCGTGACCCGTCCTGACTGGTTTCCTGTTTTCTGAACGTGTTCTGCACGGATCCAGCTGAAACTTCCCTGGGGGGGAGAAATCATGAACCAGCCACCCGGATCATGTCGATGCACGGTAACATGGCTGCCTTTTTTGAGTTTCAATGTTGGATAATAGCGGGTTCCATTCCCGCTGCGCACCAGTGCCTCTTCCGCATTCACGACCGCGTCGTAGGGAAAAGTGCGTTTCGCCGCAAAACTATCGTCAGCAAGACTGAGCAAGAGCCCTGTGATTAATAAAGGTGTCAGAATCCAGCGGTCTAACGGACACATGGAATAAGCCTCCGTGCTGACTATAAAACAGCCCATTTGAAAGGTATTTATTAATTTGTCGAATGTGAGTGATTCAACAGAAATGTTCAGGAATTTCGAATCGAAATGGATTCAATTGAGGGGAAAGGTCTCGGTAGAGATGTTGAAAGAGATGCGTTTAATAATCAAAAACAAATTATAGGGCAAGGCCAAAAACGGAGCTGGGTGTGGACGTCCGGGATTTACCGGGAAGATTAATGTCAAACAGCGGGGGTTGAGTAAAAAGAGATTGAAAATCGATCTGAAATTGAATGCAAATGCTCACTTTTTCGTATTGACGTAAAATCCAAACTATGCAAAATTATCGTTCTCTCAGTATGGTTAGCTGGCTCATATGACATGAATCCGGCTGTATCATTAAAGTAAAATCACATTTCTAAGAGACTTTGATCTCAAAACTGTCAATCTGAGGCTGGGTACAGTTTTGTTACCAAATCAAGAGAAATTCTAATTCGTTTGATCGCCACTACGGAGAGTGGTCCATTCTGCAAAGGAGTGCTTCGGTCGTGAAAAAATTAATTGCTTCAGCTACGGTTATTGCCATCGCGGGTTGTTTTGCCTGTTTCACTGAAACAGCGTCTGCACAAGGCACCGCACCTTCCGGGGGAGCCCCGGTTGTTCACAAAGTGGGTCTGATTGATATGGCTCACGTGTTCAAGAACTACGAAAAATTTACAGCGCTTCGCGAAGAGCTGAAAGAAGAGATCCAGCAGAGTGATGCCAAAGCCAAAGCGATGGCAGAACAGATTCAGGCAATTCAGAAAGAAATGCAGGATTTCAAACAGGGAAGTCCTGAGTATCTGGCTCGCGAAAAACAGCTGGCCCAGGCTGCTTCTGATTTCGAAGCATTTCGTAAAGTGGCACAGCGCGACTTTCTGCGAAAGGAATCACGGATCTATCACACCATCTATATGGAAGTGACCGACACTGTCAAGAAGTATGCCAAGATCTACAACTACACACTGATCATGCGGTTTAACCGGGAAAGCCTGGATACCGATGATCCTAAGAAGCTGATCCAGGGCATGAATCGCCAGGTGGTATTCCACCGTGCCGACGATGACATCACCCTGTCGGTTCTGGATTACCTGAACCGCAGCTACAAGCCTAAAGGGACCGCTACTGGCCCTAAAACCAGCACTTCACGCTAAGTGGAATGCGGTGTGAGCACTCTCTTGGATGCAGTGCAGGTAACTTCTGCCTGCCTGCATCCTTTTTGTGATTTTTCAGGCACTTGCCAGTAGACCGTCAGCGAAGGAGTAGGCGATGCGAACTCGTAACCAGAGAACGCTGGCCAGATCAATACAATGTTCCGGGGTGGGGATTTTTACAAACAGCGATGTAAAAATTCGATTCTGTCCTGCCCCTGAGAATCATGGGATTCAGTTTGTACGAACCGATCTGGCTGGTTCGAAACCAATCCCGGCTCTGATTGAAAATGCGGTTTTCAAACAGAGACGAACTGCGATTGAATACAAGGGGGCCTCGGTCGAAATGATCGAGCACGTGATGGCGGCATTAGCGGGTCTGCAGATTGACAATTGCCGCATCGAAATCAATGCACCGGAAGCGCCCTGTTTTGATGGTTCTTCCCGGGAACTTTCGGAAGAGCTGCTGGAAGCCGGCATTGTCGAACAGCCTTTTCAACGGAAACAAATTTGCATTGAGCAGCCTGTAAACGTGGAGGATGAATCGGGCAGCTTTATTCAGGCCAAGCCATTAAACCGCTCGGTACTGGCCATTGGATATTATCTGAATTACGGTGAAGACTCTCCCGTAGCTCCACAGTGTCTGACACTCGAAATCAATCCGGAAACCTGGATGAGCCAGCTCTCCTTTTCCAGAACATTCGTGCTGGAACACGAAGTCGAGGCGATGCAGTCGCTGGGCTTTGGTCAGAAACTGTCTGCGAAAGATCTGCTGGTACTGGGAGCAGACGGTCCCATCGATAATGAATTACGAACTTTAGATGAATGCGTGCGTCATAAAATTCTGGACTGTCTGGGTGACTTCGCTCTGATCGGTTGTGATCTGCAGGGGTATTTTTGTGCTCACCAGTCCGGACACGCTTTAAACCGCGAGTTAATCAAACAAATCAAAGCAACACACAAGTCTGCTCAGTCTGACAGTACCTGGAAGGTTGCCTGAAAATTCCCATTTCGGTTGCCTGCGAGCAACTCCAAAATTTACGTTCTGGTACGTCGTTGACTGCAGACTTTTTAGGATGTCGAACATGCCGACAAAAATTTCAAATCTATCCTATGTCGATCCCCAGGCAGAAATCGGGGATGATGTTACTATCGGGCCATTTTGTAATATCGGACCTCATGTCACCATCGGAAACGGGACGGTACTCGACAGTCATGTTTCCATAACAGGTCATACTACGATTGGCGAACGCAATCGATTTTTTCCCTGCTCGGTAATCGGCAGCGAACCTCAGGACGCGGGTTACACCGGCGCCCCAACGACTGTTATGATTGGGGACGACAACCTGTTTCGTGAAGGTTGTACCATACATCGGGGGGCCGAAAAAGAAGATCACAGTACCCGTATCGGCAATCGGAATACCTTTCTCTGCAATTCACATGTGGCACATAACTGTCGGATTTTTAATGATGTAACACTGGTGAATGGAGTTTTGCTCGGCGGCCATGTCCACGTACACGACCGGGCCATTGTCTCCGGTAATACGGTAGTGCATCAGTTCTGTACAATCGGGACCCTGGCTTTTATCAGTGGATCTGCCCGGGCTACCATTGATGTGCCCCCTTATATGATCTGCACGGGATCGGATGATTTTCGCGTGAGAACCGTAAACATGGTTGGCATGCAAAGAGCGGGAATTTCAGAGAGTTCGGTTGCCGTCATTCGTCGTGCCTTCCGATTGTTTTACCGCAAAAACAAGAAACTCGATGAAGTCCGCGAGATTTTCAGTCAGGAGCTGGACGGAGTGATTCCAATGGCTTTACAAACCCTGTTTGATCACTTTCAGGCGATTCAGGGCAGCAAAGCCGGACGGGGTCGCGAAGCAGCCGCTCGAAGTGCAAAATTCAACCCGGAAGCAACTAATCAGGAAACAACACGGAGAGCAGCATGAGTTCATTGAATGTAGCCGTTGTCGGGGTAGGAGCTTTGGGACGTCACCATGCCCGGATTTTAGCCGGACTGGAAGGCGTCAATCTGTGCGCTGTCGCAGATACCAACCCCGATCAGGGACAGGCAATCGCAGAGCAGCACGGTACCCGCTGGGTGGCCAATTACCGTGAACTGTTCGATTCCGTCGACGCCGTCTCGCTGGCGGTTCCCACGCATGCCCATCTGGCGGTCGCCAGTGAGTTTCTGTCGCGACAGATTCCCGTGCTGGTCGAGAAGCCGATTGCCAGTAACCTGGCGGAAGCGGAAGAACTGGTGCGGATTGCAGACGCCCACCAGACGCTGCTGCAGATCGGTCATGTGGAACGCTTCAACCCAGCTACCC
>JAGQQP010000292.1 GCA_020426085.1 Planctomycetaceae bacterium
TGAACTTTATTTCTAGAAACTTTACTGCTTCAATGATTGATCTGATTGGAGTAGCAGTGGGAAATATTGTGTCTCACGAAGCAGGACACACTTTCGGTCTATTTCATACTAATAACGCGAATTCATCCATTCAATTGATTGATATGGGAGGGACCGGCATAGCTGATTTTGCCGGCGTGGGTAATGACGGGTTCTTTGGTACGGGTGACGATGTTAACGTGGTATTTGGGACCGATTTCCTGACCTCAATCTTCTCAGGTTCCCAGGACAGTATTAATACTCTGGCATTTGGCCTGTCTACCGCTGCTAATTTCGGTCTGGATTTTGGGGATGCCCCTGATGATTACCCGACATTGCTGGGCAACCCGGCGAACTCTACTGAAGGTGGTGCCCGTCACAGCCTCGAAGGGAACCTCACTCTGGGAAGCCTCATTGACTACGAACCTGACGGTCAGCCGAGTCTTGACGCACTCGGTGACGGACTCGACGATGACGGTGTGTCCTTCCTGGATCATGATGGTAATGAAACCACAAGCATTGCTTCCAGCGATGCGTTCGGGACGATCGAAGTCTATGCATCAGGAGAAGGTTACCTGCAGGGCTGGATCGACTTCAATCGTGACGGCGTCTGGGATGACAGCGAACAGATCGTTACAGATTACTACGTGACCGCAGGTACAAATGCCATTCCCCAGTTTGCGATTCCCACCGGAACCGAATTTGTCATTGGTGATACGTATGCCCGTTTCCGCTTGAGTACACAGGCCGGACTGGGTGTGACCGGACTGGCACCGGACGGGGAAGTCGAAGATTACAAGATTACTTTGACTGAAACTCGTAACGGTGAAATCTTCTTTGAAGCCGACGAGTATAAAGAGGGAGGTCTGGTAAAAGATTACGAATCGGGTGATCTGATTAAAATTATCGTAATAGACGGTGACCTCTACGGTAACAGCACAATCAATGTCACGGTCACATCCAGTGGTGGAGATCTGGAAACCGTAGTTCTAACCGAAACTGGATATGGCAGATTCGAGGGAACAATTCAATCATCGCCGGGAACACTGGTAACCGGAAATGGTGTACTTGAAATCGTCTTTGGTGAAACGATAACGGCTTCTTACGAAGACGACGACACAGGAGAAGGCCAGCCCGGTAACTATCTGGGTGAATTTGTCCCTGCCGGATTATTGAATAGTCCTCGCGACCTGGTCTTTGGCCCGAATGGGAATCTGTATGTCAGCAATGGATTTGAAACCTCAGGCGGTGCAGACCATACTGTCGAACGCTTTAATGGCCTGACAGGTGAACCGGAGGGCTCCTTTGTCATTCCAGGTTCTGGTGGTATCAAAGTTCCCAACGGCATGGCATTCGGCCCGGATGGCAACCTGTATGTCGCCAGTACTGGCACTGGTGAAATCTTGCGGTATGATGGTCAGACAGGTGCCCTTATTCCAGGGGTATTTGCATCAGTGGGCAATCAACCGCGCTTCATTACATTTGGCCCTGATGGCAACCTGTATGTCGGCACAACCGGGTTACAAAAACGAGTTTATCAAATTGACTTTGCAACAGGTGCCGCCAGCATCTTTGTTGACGCCATCGAGCTTAATGGCGATGCCCCCTATGGTCTGGCATTTGATGCGGACGGAAACCTGTTTGTTGCCAGCTTCGGTAACAATGAAATTCTGAAATTTGATTCCAATGGGATAGAAGTACCAAACGGACCATTTATCTCTGCCGGTACAGGTGGACTGAGTAGTCCACGCGGGTTGACCATCCGGGATGGAATACTTTATGTTGCCAATGGGGCCACCGAAAGCATCCTGCGTTTTGATACTGTCACGGGTAATCTGGTTGACAGTGGCAGCTACACTTACGGGGCCACAATTGAACTACCCTACGGGGTCACCTTTGGTCCGGATAATAATCTGTATGTTGTCGACTCCGACCTGGGAACCGTCTTGAGATTTGCAGGTCCAGACGGAACAGAAACTCCGGAAACCAAAACTTCAACTGCAAATGTTGTTGCCCAGTTTGTTGATTTTGGTGATGCCCCTCCTTCTTTCCCGAACGATATTGGTGACCCGGACGGTGAAGGAGCAAAACATGCCATTAACGCGAACGGACTGCACCTGGGTGCCAACGTGTCTGACGAAACAAATGGTAAGGAATCAGTTAATGCGAACCTGGACAACTTCGACGACGGAATCCTGTTGAACCCGATTATTGCCGGTGATAATGCTTCTACCGTTACGATTATTTCCTCAGGCAGCGGTTATATTGATGCCTGGATGGACTTTAATGGAGACGGTGACTGGGATGATCCTAATGAAAAAATCCTGAGCAGCCGGGCTGTGGTCGCTGGTGTGAATTCCGTTTCTTTCGTCGTTCCGCCGAATGTGTACGTAGGAAATATTGCCGCCCGCTTCCGTTTGAGTTCGGCAGGCGGGTTATCAACAACGGGTAACGCAGCCGATGGGGAAGTCGAAGATTACCTGGTCTCCGTGCTGCCTCAAGGCACAATTAGTCTGCTGCCCAACGACCCCAATCGTCCGGGACAGACGGCTCTGTTCATTACAGGTACTCAGGGCAATGATAATATCTTCCTCTCCCAGACTTCTGGAACCAATATCATTATGGTCCGGATCAATGGCGTCGTTCTTGGTGAATACACACCCACAGGAGGCGTGTATATCTGGGGTCTGGCTGGAAATGACACCATCATTGTCGACGACACCTTCTATAACCGGGAAACCATGATCTTCGGTGGTAAGGGGAATGACTTCCTGCAGGGCGGTAGAGGAAATGATGTTCTGATCGGTGGCGACGGAAATGACACCCTGGAAGGTGGTCCTGACGGGTTCGATATTTTGATCGGCGGTACAGGTTCCGACTATATCCGTGGTCATAACGAACAGCTTTACACAAACTACGGCTCGAATGGCGACATACTGATTGGTGGTTCTACTGTTTACGATAACGGTATCACTCAGTTGTTTGCGATTTACCAGGAATGGATCTCGGCTGATCCGTTCGGTGACCGTGTCGACAGTATTCGTACTCGTGTGCAAAACACTGCGGCTGGCATAAATAACGTCAGACTTGACAGTACAACCGTCTTTGACGACGGCGATCTCGATCAGCTGTACGGTGCTGTTGCCCGTGGCGATGACTGGTTCCTGCTGGATCTGGGACTGGACATCAACAACGCAGGCGGCAACGATATTCGTGAATAATTTCACGTAACCGTAACCGACTCATTGCAGCACCAAAACTAACAGCCTCTCTGATTATTTCAGGAGGCTGTTTTTTTTATTAACAGTTCCAATTACCAGCGTTCTACCGGGCCATTGGGTGTCTTGATCAAAGCAGTCGGAATCGACGATCCCCGCTCGCCGTGTCGCCTGTGAATCTGTTCGACGATTTCCTGAAATTCCTCGTTTGACTCCAGTCTTCGCAACCGATCCTCCAGATCTTCCGGGATTCCCAGGCGGGCACCATACCAGGCTGCAAACTTGCGGATCAAACGACAACCATACAGCTCATGCTGCTCAAACATCAAAGTAAAATGACGTTCCAGAAACTGGATCTGTTCTTCCCTGGTCGGTTCCGTTACCGGTTCCTCGCAGACGGCCTGAGAAAGCTTGCGAAAGATCCACGGGTCGAGCATCGCCCCGCGACCGATGGAGACGGCTTCACAGCCGGTCTGCTGTCGCATCTGAAAAGCATCTTCGACCGTACAGACATCACCGTTACCGATGACAGGGATCTGCTGAACGGCTTCAACGGTCTGCCTGATCCCCTCCAGATCCACGGTCCCCCCAAATCCCTGACTGCGGGTGCGGCCGTGAACCGTAATTGCCGCCACGCCTGCCTGCTCGAATTCCTTAGCGAGCAGCGGTGCAGTAATCGAATCCCGATCCCAGCCCAATCGCATCTTGACCGTGACAGGGATGGAAACGGCATCGACCACATCCGCAACCATCTGGCAGGCAGCATCCGGGGCGCACATGATGCGGGCTCCCCCTCCATTGCCGTTAATCTTGGCCATGGGACAACCCATATTGAGATCGACGGCAGAGTAACCATGCTGTTCCAGCCAGCGAGCCGCGGCGACCAGTTCAGCTGTGACGCCTCCGAAGATCTGAATCGTCAAAGGTCGGTCGGCGGGAGAAGTCGTCAACAGCGCCTTCGATTTGCGACTGCCCGAGAGCAGATGTGAAGCAAGCACCAGATCCGTCGTGCAGAGACCAACGCCCCCCAGTTCGCGAATGGCAACCCGAAAGGCATGCTGCGTATATCCAGCCAGCGGCGAAAGAAAATAACGTGAAGCAAGAACCCGATCTCCAATCTGAATTTCCGGGGCTTCCGTGGTACTCCACTGAATCATGGTCATAATCAGTTTTCGAATTCGTGAGCTATACGACTTGTGAACGTTTCAACATTTCGAACACAGTTTCCAGAGGCAATCCTACAACATTCGACAGGCTGCCTTCAATGTGGTTCACAAAAATACTCCCGGCTCCCTGAATCGCATATCCCCCGGCCTTGCCGCACGACTCCTGTGTGGAGAGATACCAGTCCAGCCGCTCACGTACATATGTCTGATCATGAAAGGTCACCCGGGTCTCTGCAGTCTGTACCATGACCCGTTGATTGACTCTCAGGCAGACCCCCGTCAGTACCTGATGCGTGCTCCCGGCGTAGTCATTCAGGAACCACTCCCGCACAGTCTCCTGCCAGTCAGGAGTTTCAGGAGGTTGTCCTACCACGACCAGCCCCACTGACTCCCGTTCGACAACAACGATTGTATCTGCCGTTAAGATTGGAATTGAATCATCCCCGGTGCTCTGTATCTGCTGAAATACACCCTCATTCTTGGCAGTGCAGATTGAAATCAGCTGCTGCTGGATCGCATCCAGGTCATGCAGGAGTTCAAATCCTGGTTCCTCCGGATCGGCAGGTGGAATCACTTCGATCTGAGTTTCTGGCAGAAGCTGCGCAAGCAGTTCGTTTCGGCGCGGTGAACGGGAACCCAGAATGATGCGAGGCAAAATCATACAGCTGTTTCTTTTGATTCAGATTAAAAAAGAAAGATGAGGGCAATAATGGTCGCGATGACACCCACGATTCCCAGCGAGACCCACCAGCGGGGACGCTCGCTGAAAGGATGAGTGTCCACGCTGATATATTCTCCACAGACGGGACAGGCAGGCGCTTCTTCATACACGTCTGTTCCACAGTTGGGGCAGACGATGGTTGATGTCTCCTCATCAAAATCCGACTCGTCCGGGTAATCGGCATCATATTCTGATTCCCAGTCGTCATCCACGCCCTGCTCCTTCACGATGGTATTAACTGTCAAATCCTGAGAGTAATGTTCAGTAAACTAAACGAGTTGAACCATTAAAAAATCTGTGCTGAGTTCATGTCGCGAGAATTACACAATCAAATTGAAAAAAGTGAAATTTGCTGCGTGAGATTCGCTCCATTTTCGGTATTCAACACTGAAGCGTCAGTCTGCAGGGTTGAAATCAGTTCTGCCAGCCGCTTCCCGCGTCTTTCATATCGGTACTTATAGATATCGACCCCACGAAAGAGTACCAGAAACCCCGCAGTCTTTCATCTTGCAGGCATCAGTGTCTGCATTCTATTTCAATACGTTTCACAATTTTAACGACTGGAGAGTCAAGATGCAGCCCCGGAGCAAATCCGCGTCGGTTCAGAGAACCGGTTTTACCCTGATTGAACTTCTTGTAGTGATCGCGATTATCGCCATTCTGATCGCATTATTATTACCGGCCGTGCAGCAGGCACGGGAAGCTGCTCGACGCAGTACCTGTAAGAATAAC
>JAGQQP010000293.1 GCA_020426085.1 Planctomycetaceae bacterium
TGAAGAATTCAGACGCCTTCCAGAAAATCATCGCATCACTGACGGCCCGTGATGATTTTCCCGGACAGGCACGCGAATTCCAGGGAACGACTCTGTATGAACTTCCCGGCGCGGTCATCAATTCCCCCACTTCAGCAGGCTTCTGCATTGCAGAAAATCAACTGTTTATCTCAAACGATGTACAGCAGATCGAAAATGTGCTGAGAAAAGATCGGGGTGCCGGTTCTCTGATCAACAATGCCAATTACAAACTCATCGCTGAAAACTTCCCTGAAAAGACATCCATGATTACCTACCAAAATGCAGATGCTCAGGTACATGCCGTCTATAATTTCATCAAACAGAACGAGGATCAGGTAAAAATCGAAGGACTCGACCTGTCAAAACTGCCACCTTACAGTTTCTTTCAGAAGTATCTGCCCATCACAGGCGGTTACACAATTCCTGATGACCAGGGCTTCTTTACCTCGACTTTTTCAGTGAAAAAATCAAGATAAGTCCTTAAATCACGCGTTATATAAAAAACCCGGTGAGTCAACTCGCCGGGTTTTTTTATTGATGATATCGGTTTTTTCGAAAGGCGCAATACTTTTCAGTCCGGGTCGAGTTAAATAGGAAGTAGAGGACTTATCGTGTTTCTGGCCCTCGTCTGATTTCAGCATACCCGTGAAAGGGGCGACCATGCAGTATTCTTTCATTTCACTGGCGGCACTCGCCGTACTGGGTTTCTCTGTCGGCAGTCTTTCTGCTGCTCCGGAACAGGACGAATCCGCGTCCCAGAGTATTTTTCAACAGCTCGATAAAAACTCCGACGGCACTGTGACCGCCGACGAAGTCCCACAGGATAAAGAACGTTTTTTTGATCATCTGATTCGAACGGGTGATCAAAACAAAGATGGGAAGCTCACTAAAGATGAGTTTGAATCAAGCCTGAAAAAAGAGGACCAGAAATTTCCTGCTGCAGGAGGCGGCGACCAGGAACGATATCGGCGTGGTATGCAGGAATTCATGAATCGTCTGGACCGAAATGGCGACAAAAAGATTTCACGTGATGAAATACCAGAACCACTGAAAGATCGTATGGAACCGCTTTTCAAACGGATGAATACAGATGCAATTCCTCTTGATGCACTGCAACGATTCTCAGGTATGAATCAAGGCAGACCCGATGGTGACCGCAGAGAACGTTCTCGCGCTGATGACGAAAAGATGAGCCAGGAACGCTACGAGCGGTTTTTCCAGTCTCTTGATACCAACAAGGATGGCAAACTGACCCTAGAGGAAGCCCCTGAACGGGGAAAGCAGATCCTGCAGCAGATTTATAGACAGGCTGATAAAGAGGCTGACAGTTCACTCTCAAAACAGGAATTCATTGAAGCACTCAAAAATTCTCGCCCTGGCCGGAGATCTGGCGATCGTGGTCGCGACACCGAAATGAAACGTCCCGAAATGAACGCTGGTCCGGAAGGAAGCCGCGGTGATTTTCAGGGAAGAATGTTTCAACCAGCTTTCATGAGATCTCTGGATACAAACGAGGATGGAAAACTGGATGCCAAAGAACTCGAGCAGATGAAAGATCTGTTGAAAAAACTGGATCGCAACGAAGACGGTTCGCTGGACCTGAGGGAATTGATGGGCGGAGACCGTGGAGGATTCAGTTCACGAGGACGGGATCGCGATCGCATGAATCGTCCACGTCGTCCTGCTGCTGAATCACCGGACAACAAACAGCCGGAAAAAGATTCGAAAAAACCAGACGCTTAAATACCGGCTCACGAACAGTTCGTGAGATCAGGCCTGATTTTGAGAGGCAGTTTGCTCCAGTGCGGGTGAACTGCCTTTTTCTTTTTGCAGATGCTGTACCCAGGCAGGAGGTAGATTGCACCAGACCCAGTTCCGACGAATGCGGAACTGGCGTGTGTAGTCTCCCATAATCTCATCGATTTCACGAATCCGCTGATTCTCGTCACCCCGAGAGACGACTTTGCGTACAGGCCGCACATACATGTATTCGAAGTATGAAAGTACTCCTCCCGGCTTGAGCAGTCGGAAGTACGCTTTGAAAATATCAGTAACCAGATCTGTCGGGAAATTATTTAAAGGCAGGCCGGAGACGATGTAATCATATTCCTCTGCCGCACCATAATCCTGCAGTGGACAATTATGAATTGCCGTCTGATGTTTGATTTCCTGGAAGCCTCGTTCGGTATCAAAGCGTTTATGCAGAATCTCGACAAATTTATCATTCAACTCCACCAGATCAAGTTGGTCGCCTGGATGAATCTGCTTCACGATCTCCCGTGTGACCGCTCCGGTGCCAGGCCCGATTTCCAGAACTTTCTTAGGTCCCTGATGCTGTTTCATAGGCCCGGCCATGTTCGCTGCCAGAAATCGACTGCTGGGAGCAATCGCCCCTGTCGTTTCGAAAGTTGTCCGAAACTGTCGAAAGAATTCAAGGTAGTGTGACAAGACAATAATTCCTGATTGATGCGCTATATATGAATTTGAAAATCACCCTGACGATTATAAACAGGCCTGCCGACGTGCGGTACCGATTTCCTGTGCCTGCTGTAAAATATCAACTCCGACCGCCTGACTCCAGGCAGTCAGCAGTTTCCAGTAAACGGGGCCGGGAATTCCTTCCGACAACTGATTGTCTTCAAAACGGGTGACCGGCATCAGACAGTAAGCTGTCGAAGACGTCAATGCTTCGTCTGCTTCGAGTATCATATTGGGGGAAATATCTGTTTCCTGATAGTCCATTCCCAGCTGTTTCGCTAATCGAATCACCATTCTCTGGCTGATTCCACCGAGAATATATTCAGGACGGGGAGAGAGAATCTGATTTCCCTGCACCAGAAAAAAGTTTCCGATGGTCGTTTCCGCCACGTAGCCTGCCGGATCAAACAACAAGGCAGAAGCCTCCGGATTATTCCGGCGTACCAGTTTGTCAGCGCGATAGAGGTGAATTCTACTGCGTGATTTCACACCCGGATTAAAAATGGCAGCGTTGAGAGGCTGTACTTCTGATCGTATCAGATGTTGTCCCACAGCGTATTTACGATCCCAGAGTTCAAAAGCGAGCGGGAACGTGTGCACACAAACGGTCGGTGTCTGACAGGTCTTAAGTTCAGCCAGTCCCAGGTAAGGCAGATTGTGACCGGCTGTAATAAAGACCGTTAAACCCAGGTCATGCTGGTCTGGTAACAGCGCGGCATTTCTCTCAACCAGAGTTTCACAGACCTGCTTCAATTCAGCTTGGGAGACAGGAGGTTCTATGCATGCATAGTCCAGCGCAGAAAAAAGACGTTCCAGGTGATCATCCAGCAGAAACAACCGGTGCTGAAACGTTCTTACCATCTCTGTAACAGAGGCACCATACACGATTCCCAGATCGGTTACCGACAGCTTCGCTTCCGAATCGGGAATGAAATTGCCATTCAAATACGCCTGAGCTTCGGACATGGAAAAGATTCGTTTGGATAAGAGAGATCAGTAACCAGGGAAACAGCTCGTCAGCTGCAGATTAGTATCCGTAATACACAACAGGCTGTGAGTAAGCGGGGTATGAATACACAGGATAAGGCATGGGAGCAGGATATGTCGTGGGATATTGTGAATTCAAATACGGTCTTCTGCCAAATAACCGGACCTGCAAATACATGCTATTAGCAACGATACGGCAGCCCAGTGGAAACGCAGAGCTGTTACATCGCTGGTGCAATTCATTCCGAAACTGTAAGTCACAATACCGGCGGCTGATACCGGGAATCTGATAGCAGCGGTCATGTTGAGAACAGGTGCCGCGAAAATCGGCTCCCATAAACCCCTGGGGAGTCAGCATCTGAAGCAGGGGAGCACCATCCGGGCCGCAGGGGTAACCATTTCCGCACGTTTGAGCCTGCAGTTCAGATCCCTCTGAGCAAATCCAGGCGAAACAGAGACTCCACAACACAACGTATTTCAATTTCATGACATAACCTGAATCCGCATCTGAAAATAAGTCAACCAGGATCGGGCACTGTTCAAAAGCTCCAGCCAGATCGTTCGTTCGATTTTCCCTACCTGGCAATCCAATCGCAAGTTTCTTTTGCTCCCATCGTCGAATTCCTGTCAGAAAAGAGGGCTGCAGGCATGATAGTTGACAAAAAAATGAACCAGTCATATGACTTCTGAGTCCGACCTCGATATACTGCGAAGGAGAATGATTGGTCTAACTTGAGATATACCAATCATTTTTTTACGATTTCAATGAACATAACCGCATTGATCAATAAGTAACTCGACGAAATCTGAAACAGATAAAAGGATTGAACAAGATGGCGATACCAACCATTCAACCAGGTCAGACGAAAATTGGCTGGATTGGAACGGGAGTCATGGGAGCCAGCATGGTTGGCCACCTGATGGACGCTGGTTTTTCGGCTACGGTGTATAATCGCAGTAAATCGAAAGCGGAACCACTCATTAAAAAAGGGGCAAACTGGGCCGCTTCTCCCAAAGAAGTTGCTGAAAATTCAGATGTCATCTTTTCAATCGTTGGCTTTCCGACAGATGTCAGGGAAGTTCTTCTGGGAGAGCAGGGGGCTCTGGCCGGCGCAACAGCTGGTAAGATCCTGGTTGATATGACAACCAGCGACCCCTCTCTGGCTGTTGAAGTCGCCGAAGCAGCAAAAGCTCAGGGAGTTTTTAGTGTCGACGCCCCGGTTTCTGGTGGAGACGTCGGCGCCAAAAACGGAACCCTGTCCATCATGATTGGTGGTGAAGAAGCAGTTGTAGATGCACTCAAACCCTGCTGGGATGCCATGGGCAAAACGATTGTCTATCAGGGGGGACCAGGATCCGGACAGCATACCAAGATGGTCAATCAGATTCTGATCGCGACCAACATGATTGGCGTCTGCGAAGCGTTGCTCTACGGCTACAAAGCAGGCCTGGATCTGCCCACAGTACTGGAATCAGTCGGCAGTGGTGCAGCCGGCAGTTGGTCTCTTTCGAACCTGGGTCCACGGATCATGGACAACAATTTTGATCCAGGTTTCTTTGTAGAACATTTCATCAAAGACATGGGGATTGCCCTGGCCGAAGCCAAAGCGATGAACCTGAGTCTTCCCGGCCTGGCACTGGGACATCAGCTTTACCTGGCGGTCCAGGCTCAAGGGCATGGACGGGATGGAACCCACGCATTGCAGCTTGCCCTGGCGTCATTATCGAATGTCGACTGGGAACAGCGATCATAGTATTTCAAGTTAAACTCAATTGAATATATAAAAGAACTGACCCGCCAACCTGAACTGGCTGGAAGGATTTGTAGTAAGGTATTAAAAGCATGGCGAATCAAAGTGACCTGTTTGCAGGTCTTGCGGTAGCAATGATCACCCCGTTTCAGAATGGTGAAATCGATGAGACAGCGCTCCGCGCTCTGGTCGATTATCATGTGGAACAGGGGACAGACACCTTGTGCCCCGTCGGGACAACCGGTGAATCACCGACGCTTTCCCACGACGAACACAAACAGGTGATTTCGATTGTCTGCAATCAGGCTGCTGGCCGGATTAAAGTGATGGCGGGAACGGGCTCCAACAGTACACGCGAAGCAATTGAGCTGACAAAGTATGCACAAGGCGCCGGCGCAGATGGTGCCCTCCATGTGGCTCCCTATTACAACAAGCCGACTCAGGAAGGCTTCTTCCAGCATTATCAGGCCATCGCAGAATCAGTTGATATTCCGATCGTCATCTATAATATTCCCGGGCGGACAGCAAAGAACATCGAACCGGAAACGATTA
>JAGQQP010000294.1 GCA_020426085.1 Planctomycetaceae bacterium
GAAGCGAGAAGGCTCACCTGATCCCCTCTCGTTTAAAGTTACCATGGTAGAAAAACTGGTCCCTTTCGAATCGGGATTTCTGGGAATTCTGCCGCAACGGGCTTCCATCGATCAGGCTGAAGCAGGCGTTGGCATCCGGTTTGTTTTTTCGAAATCTGCAGCTGCGGAAGCCGGTCTCAAATCACAGGATCGTATTCTGGAATTCAACCAGCAGAAAGTTGCCGATCCCGGCGCGCTGGCTCTGCTGGTGAATCATTTACGACCAGGGGAAACAGCAGAGCTCTTGATATCACGCGACAAGAAAGAGCAGACTGTCAAAGTCAAATTACAGTCCACTCCCAATACGGTGGAAGCGGAACTGCCTACACAGGCTCTACCGTCCCGCACCGCTGCAGAAAACCAGAAAGAGAAGATCAAAACGGGACACCTCAAAGAAGAACTTCCCGGTTCTGAATCAACATTCTGGGCTTACGTTCCAGAGA
Source organism: Planctomycetaceae bacterium (assembly GCA_020426085.1). Taxonomy (GTDB): domain Bacteria; phylum Planctomycetota; class Planctomycetia; order Planctomycetales; family Planctomycetaceae; genus Gimesia. Next base: position 483 of record JAGQQP010000294.1, read on the forward strand.
ATTATAATCCCGATTTTGAATACGGGTTAATGGTCTGGATTCACCCCCCGGGAAATACCATGGAATCGACCATCTTCAAAGAATGGAAGAATATCTGTGAACAGCGCGGAATCATCATCGTGGGCCCTACCGCCCAGGACATCATCCGCTGGAACCGGGATGAGACGGAATTCGTCAAAGAAGTAGTTGAATTAATGCAGAAGCAATACCAGATAGATAAGAAGCGAATCTTTCTTCTCAGTCATAGCGATGGCAGTGAATTTGCGTTTGATCTGGCTTTTAAATATCGGGATCTGTTTCGCGGTGTCGCTGTTTCCGAAGCGTCGCTCAAAAATAAACCACCGGAAACCGATCCTGACTATCCGTTAAGCATGCTATTCGTCTTGAATGCTGCCAACCCGCTGAATCAGTTACTGCAGCCTAAAATCGAAGCGATTCGAGAGATGAATTATCCTACCGTCTTCGAATTAATCAAAAACGAAAATCCGGCAGAACAGTATCTGGAGAAATCGACTCTGGAGATCATCGGTCGCTGGGCAGACAGCCTGGACCGGATTTAATCAACTGTAATTTTTACCAGACAGTTGTAATGGATTTCAGGCAGTCTTGATTCCCGGATGACTTGAGATTACTCATGACCGGTAGAACTGTTCATCACTGAGTTTTGTTCTAAAGACGACAGATCCTGTTTCTGTCTGACAGCCATGACGACGGAAATGGCGATGATAATCATCCCGATCAATTCTGGCGAGAGAAACAGAATCCAGATCAACCCCAGAGATAACAGAGCAAATGCAGGATGCGTATTGAGCCAGTCGGCAGACCGAGATTGTATGATTTTCCCCAGGATCGGGAGCAATACCAGCAGACCGACCAGAGCCAGCAGCAGATTCAGATAAAGGTCGGGAATTACCCAGGCAGAGAGCGTTTCTTCTTCGGGTTCAAAGGGCCCCTTGCTGGCGAAGTAATGTACCTGCTGTTGACCTACCGGCTTTAGTTTCTGATGAAACTGAGCAAAAAAGGAAGCGGCTGGTAAAATATCGTCATCACCAGATCTGACATATTGTTTGAATATGAAAACGCGATCCTTTAAGGCTGCAAAACGATTCAACGTCTCACTGATTCCCTGCCGGTTGAGATCGGGATCGGCCACAATTGTTTCCAACTGCTTCAGCGATTTCAGAATTGCCTGCCAGACAGGTTGCGAAACATTACTCTGGTCGGCCAGTTCGAGTTCTACCTCTGCAATCTTCAGTTCCGCTTCCAGTTGATCTGCAAAATAGGAAAAGGCAGTAACCTCTTGTGAGAGAAATGTCCGATGGTGATTCGAGGAAATAATCTGAATTAAATTATGAGTCAGTGGAAAGTTCACAGGTTGTGGTACCTGCAACCATGCCTTTTCCAGAAAATATTCGTGATCGATCTGATATGACTCCCAGAAGAGTGTCAGCTCATAAAATTTAGGGCCCCCGTTCAGCGGAATCGATAAGGTTCCGTCTTTCTGTTCAATTGAAGTATCATTTTCACCATTGATCAGCACGGCCATTAACTTCGTCTTTGCAGGCCATTTCATTTCGAGAGAGCGACTGGTCTGGTTGAACAGTTTCATCTGAGTCAGCCCATGGATCACTTCCGGATTGCTTAAGATGATTTCTGATTCCATGTAAGGAATAAACTCTTCACTTGCGACATCCGTTTCGCTCAATGTCGAAATCAATTTCCAGGGTTTGCTACCGGTAAGATAAACGCGTTCCTGGCTGAAATCGGGAGAGATGTCACAGCGTGCCTGAACCCAGTCCGGAACCTTTTCCGGCTGAATTGTCTTTCGTTTCTTTTTATCGGCCAGCTGAAAATCCAGCTGAGAGGATAACAACAGGTACTGCTTTTGAAGTTTGGCATTTTCCAGAGTGACAGGAGCAATGGCCAGTTCATTAGCTGGTTTCAACAATGTTGCTCTTACAGAAATTATTTTTTCTTTTGTTCTCGAGTCTGGTGGCTGTAAATGTACCAACAGAGATCCATCTGGCGACAGACCCGACATTTCAAACGGCATGCCGTCAATGGAATAGTTCTCAGCATACTCTTCAGGAATGTGCATCGTGATCTGCATTTCCTGATCGGGAATCGAAAACCGTAATGTCTGTGTGACCTCAATTCTCTGATCTTCGAGCGTATCAACCATTGTCAGCGAATCCACGGTGATCAGCATATTGTGTGGTTTAATAGAAAGATCGATCACATCACTTTTGGAATCGATCGCCTGAAAACGACCAACGGCAGTAAGATGCTCAACTGAAACCGGCTGGGCCGTATCCCCCTGAACCCGACGAAAATCGGGTGAGATTAATTTGACTTCAATTTGAGGTTTCTGATAGAGAGTCAGCTGAGAATCTTCTATTTTCGTCTGATCGATCTGGATCTCCGGGATCTTCAGATCCCCCATACTGCGAACGGGTAGCCATCCCTTCAGGGTCAGATCCTGTAATCCAGAAGTTTTGTTTTTCAGAAACAGAGTGATCTGATTCCCGGCTCGATGCCAGTGTGCCAGCCGTTCCACATCCTCTTCTTTTACGGAAAGGGATTCGATACGGAGTGCAGCAGGAACGGTGAGGACATGTCGAAATGCTGGTGCCTGACTGATTCGCAGTTCTGCCGAAAAGGTCCAGTCGATACTCTTCTGATTTATGACCAGGGACTGGTTGATTCGGGCAGAGCGATCCGGGTTTTTCGATTTCAGAACGAGAGAGATGGGAGCTGGCTGATTCATCTGAAACAATAGAGTCGCTGACTTCAAAATATTATCCTCTGGCTGCCGCCCCGGCGTCTTGGCAGAAATCGAAGTCACCCCGTCCGGCAAAACTCCCGTCTGTTCTACTTCGAATTCCGGTCCCGTCCTGACACCAATCTGTTGCGAAGTAATCTTGATCGTTGCATTCTGTGAATCAACGTTATCCGATCCGAAATAAACCGGTGGAATTGTGACTTCTTTTAAAGAATCATCAGAAGGAAATTCGAAAACAGCATTGATGATAAATTCACCTGATTTGGACTCTGATAATTCCAGCAGCAGATCTTCATATTTACGATCGGCTGTGGGATGTAATGCCGGAATGACCGAAACGCCAGGTGAGCTCACGCTGCGGACAATCATGCCAGCGGGCAGCTTCCAGGAAAGATAATCTACTTTTCCATTCAGAACATTGTATTTTACCTGTGCATCCAGGCGTGTCATTGAGGAAGAAACGTCCGCATTGATGAGGATCGCTGCTTCCAGGTTGAGTGGACTGACTTCAGAACTTTGCCCCGTAAACCATTTCACCTTCAACTGTGAATTTTCTTTCAGATAGGTCGAAAAGTGTTTCTGTCCCGACAGCTGATATCGTGAGCTGCCTGTGCTTTCGGATAGTTCGACTAACTGAACCGCATCATGGAAGTCAAACGAGAAATAATTCGTAGACAGAACAGGAATCGAAAGCTCGAACTGACCGCTGCCAGCACTGAGTTTGACCGCAGGATGCAGGATCAGTTCAATATGATGATCCTGATACGAATAGTCGAAAACAGGTTTTCGTGCCTCAACGGATTCGTTTTGATCCGAAGAGACAGGGGGAATTTCACTCAACTGATTACTGACATTCACAAGGATACTCTTACCATCTGCAGCCAGTAACACTGGTATCACTTTGCCATCAACGCGACAGGAATCCGGTCCACTGAGGTTCCCTCCATTGATGGGCAGTTGAATGGTAGAGGATGTTTTAGCAACCGGAATTTTCACCCGGAAATCTGCCTTGACTGTCAGTAACTGATTGTCACGGATTTCTCCAGCATACTCAGCCGAAGTAAGCAGGTAATCCGGCTGTTCAGGTTCCGCAACAAATTCTTCCAGTGTCTGCAGTAAATCTGGTGTCATATATGCGAACGATTCTGAACCGACGCGGGCACTGTCGGGTAACAGAACAAATTCAGTCCGAACGGCCGCTGTCTGATTTCCGCCTGCGGGTAAACTGGTTACAGGTAAACTTTGAGCATATCCAGTGGCCGTTATCCCCAGCATACCAGCCAGCAGCAAACGCGCTGGAATGGAAAGCGAGGATACGGAATGCTGATAGGCTTTGGTACTTTCATCTTCAAACAGTCGGGGGACTTCCTGCCTGAGAAACCCGCGCGGAATCAGCAGAACAATCAAAATCCCTGCCAGACAGCTGCCGGAGATTTCTGCCCAGGCAAAAGGAAAGGCCCAGGAGAGGATTACGGAAATCAGGATTCCCATAATACATAGTTTATCGCGTCCCTTCACATTCCCGACACGCAACAACAGTCCAACGGTTAGCGTTAGCAGCAGGACGATCCAGGAAAAAAGGCGGACATTGCCTGCGTTTGCAATTTCAAGAACGCCTGACTTTGCGGAAAATAGGACAATGGCATCCCACTCTGTTCGATTAAATCCCTGATCGTGATTTGGTTTGCCCAGGACGCCCAGAAAACGACGCGTGAGGGATTCTTCAGGTAGAGCCTGCTGCAAAACCATATTGCGCGGGCCCTCCACCAGGTGCGTTCCTGCAGGCAGCACAAACTTCCATTCGGTTTCCAGGACCCGCTGGCTGATTTGAGGAAATGGAACCTGACGTGTCGTCGTCAGAAAATCAGAGCTGGAACTGGTCTGATACTGTATTGTTATCTGATAAGAGTCCAGCTGATCAAACAGTGGAATCAGAAACTGCTTCTCAGCTTCCACCGGAGTAATTCGTCGTCCATTGACGGTTGTCGAAATCAACTTCACTTTTCCTGGGAAACGAAAGAGAAATTTATCATCAAAAGTTTTGGAGAGGTCGAGTGAGATCGCAGCGTCATGCACATCTGGCTCTCCGTTACCATGCCCGAACTGGGAATGAATTTTGACGGTAGCCGTTCCCTGATCCAGACTGTTTTCCGGCATTTCAGAAGAACGGGTTATAGTCAATGCCCCCAGCGGTTGTTGATATTCCCATTCATAATTGCGCTGGTTGCGGGGAAAACCGGATCTGTCCTTGATATCTGGTGGGAGCAGGAGCCCTTCTGTCTTCATTCTTAAATTGAGTTCATTAGAATTCAGTACCCGCACGATTCCCTGAAAAGGCTGTGCCTGAGGTGCATAGACCAATGAAGCCCGGACTGTCTTTAGAAAAGGTCTGGTCCGTTCGCCTCGTATCTCGAGCTCTTTAAAGACAGGAGCCGGGAAGGATAGTTCCCACAGTTCTCCCAGATTGGGAAGGTACCACTTTTGATGTTCGGAAACCGGTAATTTCTGAATTTTGAATTTTGC
>JAGQQP010000295.1 GCA_020426085.1 Planctomycetaceae bacterium
GTACTGTTATTCAGCCCATTAATTATCCAGGCTGAAGTACCAACTCAAACATATAAGAGGGGATTTGAGACAATAACGGTCTTTGAATACAAAAAAGCCCTGGAAGAAGCAGAAGAAGAAATTCCCAAATTTCCACCTCGAACGTCAAATGCGGTGATTATCAGTTCGGTAGAACGGGATTCACCAGCTTCTCAGGCGGGTCTTCGGGAAAGAGATCTGGTGCGAATTATTAATGGCAAGTATCTGCGATCTCTTGGTGATGCTGAAAAGATTATGAAATCAGCGAACAGCGACGAACCACTGCAACTCGGAGTCGTTCGTCGAGTGTCTGGCAACTGGAATCACATCAAGATTGTTGTGCAGCCGCTGACTGAGGTGCAGAGGTTGAAGCAAAGTCTTCTGATTAAAAAAGGTTATGATGAATCTTTTGATAGCTGTGAGAAGGTCAAGCATAAGGATGCTCCCACAACAATTTTTTCATCGGATACGATTCTTCTTTACTACATCAGGAAAAAATCGAATCCAGATCATTTATGCTTCAGGGTGGTAATGTGGGATCCTGGAAATATCAAACCAGGACAGCTTGTAATCACAACAGACTCATCAATGTATTCGATTAAGCAGCCTCCCGATCTTTATATAAGAAAGTTAAATTCTTTTGATGAGGTAGAGAAAAAACTTGAACATGAACAGGCAAAAAATGAACGTCTTCGAGTAGCAAATAGAAAAGCACATACTCAAACTTCTGAAGAATATGACCGTTTAGAAAAGGAATTCAACAACAATTTCAAAGAGTTTGACTACGAAAAGAGTCGCAAGGATGAAGCAGCTCAGAAAAAACTCATGCAAAAACTGAAGTTGCTGGACTTGATGACAAAATCAAGCGAACAACTGATTGAATATAGCAAAGAGCACCAGGAAATGCTGGCAAGCCTGAAGTTGCTGGCTGAAAAGAAGATCTCACTGAATAAAAATAAACTTAAAATCATTGATGACTACAAGGTGAAAAGACTCGCCATATATGATGAATTGACCACTGAGCAACAGCAATTGCTTCAAGATACTGTAGAAAAGGTTCAGGAGAACAGGGAAGTAAAAGAAAATGAATTACTAAAGATCGAAGAGACTGGTTTTGTCGATGATTGGATTAGAAAGCAAAGAATGAAACAGGGTTGGAAATGGTATGACGCTACTTTGAATCAGGGGCAGTTGAAAATGATCAAAGATATCCTCTCATCGGAGAAGGTGACGGTCCATCACGATAGCAACCCGGAAAAAAAATTCGACGTGTCAGACAATCAGAAGGAACAGATGAGAACCATACTGACTGCATTCGAAGCCGAGGGGGGAAAGGTAGGAGAATAGTCAGGAGTGTGCGCGTTGAGGATGTACTCCTTCTATAATTTATCGGTCAGAAAATAGAATCTATCTTAAACTGAACTCTTTCAACAGTTCCGCATGTCGAAAATCAACTGCGTTCCAGCAGGAACTCTCTAGTGGTTCGGGGAGATCGTTCCAGGCGACGATCATCTGGAATGTGCTTTCGCTGCCTTTCGCTAATTCAGGCAGCTCAATCGAGACGCCTTTTATATCGCTGCCGACTGAATCGGGATAAACCTGCTGATCTTCGGGGAGTCTGGCGTTAAGGCATTCTTCGTCTTCGGTGCCTATCATCAGAACCGTGTGCTCGTTTTCACAGGAGTGGGCATAGAGATGCTCTCCGCAGTCGATCGCATGATCGGTAAATTGATGTTCGAGCAGACGGCATTCGAAGATCAGATTGTCAATCGGCTCATGGCAGTGAACTCTCAACAGGATGCCAACGCGACCAGAGACTGACATTCCAGACGAAAGCGTGGGGGACAGCGGTACTGAGTCGAGATGAATCGAAACGGCTTTCGTGACGCCGAATACGAAAAAATTGATTTCACCCAGAGGGGTGTCGATGGTGAGATATTGCATTATGTGAAATAGATTATTTTATTGAGTCATGATTTTTGACTGGAGATTGTGGAGCTTCATTTTATGATACACTTTCAGTCCTCACTCAAATAAATACGAATCGAGGTCGCCATGATATTATTTGCGGGAAACAAGTCGAATGCAATTTTATGAACAGCATTACGAGAGATATTATTTGCGAGAATATATTGGAATGTGGTATCCAAATATTCTGAGAGCTGTTCTGTTTTGGGTGCTGATAAAGCTTAATTTAAAGCAACTGAAGCGAATGCCATTTCCCGTATTTCGTTCGATTCAGGATAATCTCATGGAACTGGATCAGGTACCTGTGATTTATCAGGCTGAAGTTCAGGCAGAACTGAATCTGTTAGCCAGCTATGGTTTTGTAGAACCACTACTTACGGGAGTTGTTTCTGGTTCCCGTTTAAATGAACTGAAGCTAACGGGAGTCGGTATCATTTCACGTCATCAGAAGGGAGATTCAGCAGTATCAGTCATTCTGGATTTTTACGACGCTCAGGTAACAAGGCGTCCTTATTTTATTATTACATTTCTAAACGACCTGACCGGTGATATCACATCCAGTAATGGTCGATTTATGTGTTATTCAGATCCCGGTGGTGATATTGCTTACTATCCGAAAGTCCGTTTTGAGGAACTGGTGGAAATTCACAACCAGAGAATCAGGGGACTAAACAGAAACTGTTTGATAATCAATGATAATTGGGAACTAATAAAACTGTCTGATGAAAGATTCGTGAAAAGTGTCGACGAATTAATCAGTCGTGGAATTCTGAAGTTTATGTATTCCCAATAGGTTCGGATTCTGCAGTTACGGCAACCCCGAATTTTTTCATTGCTTCCCCGGTTCAATCTTCTACACTGAAACCCATCTCATAAATCTTTCTTTCTTCCGGGGGGCAGGGTGATGCGCTGGAGTCTGTTGCTGGTGGCGGGGATTGTCTGGGCTGGTGTGGCTGGTGTGATCGCTGCTGAAGAAGACGGTGGTAATGAACATGGCGGTGATGCACACGGTCGTTATTTCGATGAGACGCAGGCGACGACGCTGTTTGCCTTTGATGAGGTTTCGCTCCCTTTTTCACAGAATCTGAAACTGGTGATGCGGTCGCCTGAACGGCATCCTGCGAATCCGGTTGTGCAGCGCGGGGGAGCCGGGACGCCGGATTCGTGGGCGGTGCAGTTTTATGGTTCGGTCATTCGCGTAGGCGATGTGTATCGGATGTGGTATGTGGCGGCGGGGGAGGATCGGCTGGATAAGAGTGTGCCTCGCTCGGCTCCGTGGCGGGTGGCTTATGCCGAGAGCCGCGATGGCGTGCACTGGACCAAACCGGACCTGGGGCTGGTGGAGTACGCGGGGAATCGCAAGAACAACCTGGTGCAGATTGAGCCACACATGGGGATCTTAAACGTCAAAGTGCTCTACGAGCCGGACGATCCCGATCCGTCGCGGCGGTATAAAATGGGAGCGCACGTCTGGTTCCCCAAAAACAAGGTCCGACTGGGAACGCTGGCGACCTACGCGAGTGCCGACGGCCTGCGGTGGAAAACGCTGCATGCTGCGAAACCGGTTGAAGCGGAGCTGCAGGTGGAAGAGATGCTGCTGCCTCCACTACATTTTGAGCCGGTCGGCGGGCTCTATAAATGGGACGGCCTGTATTATGTGAATGGTCAGAATGCGATTGCGGCGTCGCGACCTTATCATGGTCGGGTGGTGCGGCAGTTTATTTCACCCGACTTTGAGACCTGGTCGCATGCGAGCACGGTCGGTTTCGTCCGGCCGCAACAGTATCACCTGCTGGGACCGGGGCGGAGCCGCGAGGGAGAACAGAATCACGAAGGGGTGAGCGTGTGGAACCGGGGAAATGTGCTGCTGGGCATTTCCGGGATCTGGCACGGGGCCCGGGAATGGAAAGATGTGACCATCGACCTGGGTTTTGTGGTCAGCAATGACGGCGTGCAGTTTGGTCAGCCGGCGTATGAATGGACCTTTCTGAAACGGGGGGCCGACGGCGAGTGGGATCAGGGAGGCTTACTGCAGGGGCAGGGCTTTGAGAACATCGGCGCGCAGACGTTTGTGTATTACGGTGCCTGGGATCCGCGGCACTGGGAGGGTTCTCCGCCACGCGGGGGAGTGGGCATTGTCACACTGCCGCGCGACCGGTTTGCCGATCTGCGGGTGGATGATACAACCACCGGGAACGGGGACTACCAAATGCCGGTCACGACGAGTGAATTTCTGACGGCTGCGATTTCACGCAAAGGGGAGGGGCCACTCCGGTTCTACATGAATGCCGACGGGCTGGGACCCGAAGCGCGGCTGAAAGTGGAACTGTTGAGTGCGAATGCGGTCCCGCTGCCGGACTATGCGGGAACGCAGGCTGCGGTGGTGACGACGAGTGGCTTTCAGACGCCTATGGTCTGGAATGGTCAGACGGACGTGACGGGGCTGCCTGAACGGTATCGGCTGCGGGTGACGTTTGAGGGGGAACAGAAATCCGAGATCCGGTTCAGTGCGCTGTATGTGCGGTGAGCTTGTGCTTCATGGATATTCCGCGTGAATATATTTGTCGATGGGTTGGAAGCCGAGCCTGGCATACGCTTTGATGGCGGGAATGTTATCGTTGTTGACAAACAGCGTGAGTTGTTTTCCCTGGTCGAACCAGTGCCTGCAGATCGCACTGACTGTCTGTTTGGCGTAACCTTTTCCCTGGTGGGCAGGATGCGTCATCACGCCACCGATCTGGGCGTAGTGTTGTGAAATGCCGTGAATGTTGGCCTTGGCGATGATCTCGCCTTCCTGTTTCAGCAGCCATTCACAGGCGGGAGAGATTCGCGCACGTTCATTTTCGGTAACCGGTTTGTCTGCGTCCCGGCCTTCCATGATGTTTCCCAGGCGGATGATGGCGTCAATGTCGTCGGCTGTTCCCTGGACCTCTGCCCCGGTGGAACAGTCGTTAAAATTCTCCTGCGTCAGCAGATTCAGAGTCTGTTCGCTGATTTTTTCGGGCACGATGCCATGGACTTTCAGTCGTTCGATGGTCGGTAGCGCATGGCGTTTGAAGGCGACGACGTATTTGACGGGACGATTCTGTTTTACAAATTCATCCACAAAGGCATTGATGACTTCGGTGCTCTCGGCGTTCAGCGTGATGTCGTTCCAGCGACCAAAGTAAACGCCGAGACCGACCAGTGTGTCATGCTCGAAGTAACCCAGATACGTGTTGAATTCAAACGGGTTCGGAGAGAATTCAAAGCTGCCGATGACAAACATGTTTTCGATTTCCCGCTGATACGCGAAATCGAGAATGGTCTGCTGATCATCGGGTGTGAGTTCGCGAAGCATGGTTTGTCATCCCGTATTTGAAACGTGTCAAACTGCCTGGGGGCAGGACTTCTGTCAGGGTAGGACAGGTGATGCTGTCAATGAGGTTCGGTTCTGAGTGAATATTTTACTCGATCTGTTTTGCCGGGTGCATGGGAATTGATCAAAGATACACTTTTGGGTTGCAGAAGAGAGGGATTTCTGGTCTTCTATGCTTGCGATGTGAACAGAATTCAATCAAATAAAATAAGGTCTCGACATGCTGCAAAACGATTTCCAGATCACGGTGACCGGCCCCGGGGGATATGTAGAAGATCAGAACAGTGTGAATGAGTACCTGGAACATTTTCGAATGCAGATTCTGGATCACTTTCAGCAGTCCCCTGAGTTCTTCCGAGAGGCCGATTTGAATATCACGCTGAAGGACTTCACGGCGCGAAGGTATGGCAGAGGCATGATGTGGTATTCACTGCGCTGGGAAA
>JAGQQP010000296.1 GCA_020426085.1 Planctomycetaceae bacterium
CTCATTATTGACCAGCAGTTCGCCCAGCAGCTGGCTGCCATCCCCCTGAGACTGCTCTTCCAGCGCGGACTCTAACTGTTCCAGAGTGATATACTCTTTGTAAACGAGCAGATCACCGAGTCGCATTTTCGGTTGCAGCAGTGAGTTGTTATTCATAATTTACGAATCGATTTATTATTGAAAACTGGAGACGGCATCGATTACGGAATCGAACAGATCGATTCTCTGGTCAATGCGTGTGATCTCCAGAATTTTTTTACCTGGATCTTCCAGGCCACTGATTTTGAGATTTCCACCCTGTTCGCGGGTCAGGTCCTGAATATCCAGCAGCGCTTCCAGGCCTGCACTATCCAGGCTTTCGCTGCGGTCCATCTGCAGCACGACCTGGAAGTGTTGATCATTAATGGCAGCTGTCAAAGCATTGACGAATTCGGTGGATGTGTCATCCGTCAATTCGTCCGGCGTATGAGCCACCATGACATTTCCAAAAATTTCGGTTGTGATCTGCATGACTTAATATCTAAATACTGGGTTTTCTGGTGGACTTCGGATCGAGGCCGATCACCTGATTTCGGCCACCTTCTTTGGCTTTGTATAAATTTTCATCGGCAATCCGGACCAGTTCGTTTGTTGTCGTTGCCGGATGTTTGAACTCGGTAACACCGAAACTGGCAGTGACCTGTAACTGCTGACCTTCAAAGAGAATCGGGCAGTTTTCCAGCGTTTCGCGCAGATCTTCGGCAATCTGCATGGCCTGTGAATATTCATGATCCAGCAGAACACCGATGAACTCTTCACCGCCGTAACGCGCGACAATGGCTTTTTCGGGCATGACGGTTTTCCAGATTCGTGCCACTTCCTTCAATACGAAGTCGCCAGCCTGATGACCGTAGGTGTCGTTGAATGATTTAAAGTGATCAATGTCACTCATGATGATACTGAGATGACTTGAATGGGCGTCCGCCTGTTTGACCAGATCGTGAAGTTTTTCCTGGAAGGTGGCGTGGTTGAACAAACCGGTCAGACCATCGCGGCTGGCCATTTCTTCAATTCGTTTAAACAACTGGGAATTCTTGATGCCCAGAGCATAAATATTGGAAAGAATATACAGGAGCCGACCGATAGTAGGCGATTCCACATCGACTTTATCAATTACCAGCAGGCCAATCAGGTCAGAACCGACGGTCAGGGGTGCGATGGCATCGGGCATGTGGGGGTCTTCGTCCAGAATCCGTTTGAGCCGATAGTCCTGTTCTGCATCGTTTCGCATGACAATCTGGCGATGTTCAATCACCCAGGCAGCCACACCAGTGTGAGGAGTCGGTCGATAATTCAACTCGTCCCGGGCACGGGCGGGCAGCGCATTTTTCAGAGAACGCGATTTACTGTCCCACAGATAAACCTGGCAGTATTCACACTGCAGGGATGCCTTTGCGGTACTGATGACCGTCGGAATCAGCGATTCATTTGATTGATTGGTAGAGATACGGCGACCAATGTCCTGAAGCGTCAACAGCAGCAGTGGATAATTGACGCCGACTTCTCCAGCTGAAGTGTCTTTGCTTTCAGCAGTTTGTCTGGGTTTTGTTTCATCAGAGTCTTCTGACTTCTGTCGATTCGCAAACGACTCTTTCTGAGATTCGTACAATTGACGCACCAGCTCATCATTCTGATGATGAACCTGAGAGAGTTTTCCTTTCAATTTGCCAATATACAGATCGATCAGCAATACCAGACCAATCAGAACGGCTGCACTCAACATGCTGAGAGTATAGTTGTGATTCCCGTTAACGGAGTCTGTGCGGAAGTAAATTTCCGCGAAACAGGAACCGACGGAGATGGCGGTGATCGTCCAGTAACAGATGCGTGGAGATGAGACTGCAGCAAGAACCGTAGGCGGTGCGAGCAGCAGCAATGGCGCGACACCAAGCGGCCAGTTCATGTACGAGCCCAGGAAAACGGCAAGCGGACAGAGACAGACTACCAGCAGCGAATAAGACCAGAACTGGATGGCAGTATAATAGTTTCGCATGGATAAGAGTTTCAGAAAATATGTTTCGTTGAGCGACTTAACCAATTACATCGTTGGTCAGATTGAGCGATTCCTGAACCTGAGTCAGCAGCTTTTTAGGGCTGAATGGTTTGACCATCACATTGGTAATTTTCAGTTTTTGCATATATTCATTATGATCAAATTCGAAGCCTTTCCCGGTTAATAACGTAATCGGAATCGATCTGGTTGTTTCTAATTCTCGAATTTTCTCACAAAGTTCCAGACCGTTCATGAGGGGCATCTGCAGGTCTGTGATAATCATATGTGGTGCCTGTTCCCGGGCTTTTTCCCAGCATTCAAAACCATTGGGAAAACACTCCACTTCAAAACCTGCTTTTCGCAGCTTCATGCTGATGGCGCGAACGATATGCGAGTCGTCATCACAAATATAAATCAGGTGATTCATTTTCTCACTCCTTTTCTCACTACATCTTACTTTTGGGGTTGTGAACGGTGTGTTCAACTCAGGCGTTTGCTGGCGGGGCCAGTTGTTTTTTACGTTTCTGTTCTTTGTGACCCAGTGGGATCGTAACGGTGAAACAGGTCCCCTCATCGACTTTGGATTGTACTGAAATCGAACCGTTGTGTACGTTGGTAACGATAAAATGGACCAGGGCCAGTCCCAGCCCGGTACCTGCAGCGGAACGGTTATTTTCGGGAACACGGTAGAATCGATCAAAAATGTGAGGCAACGAATTCTCCGGAATTCCCATCCCGGTATCACGGACTTCAATGACGGCAGATGTATCTTCCATGCGGCTGCGGAGCCGCACTTCTCTACCGTTTGGTGTGTACTTAACCGCATTCGACAACAGGTTAATGATCGCCTGCCCCAGCATGTCTTTATCGACAAAGACAGGCAGGTACATGTCACTTAATTCTGCGGTAAATGTGATGTCTTTTTCAGTAGCGGTTGGTGAAATCACATCCGCGGCTGTTTTCAGAATGTCATTCAGTTCATGATCGTGTCGTTTAATTTCAACCACGCCGCTCTCGATGCGTGCCAGATTCAGCATGCTGTTGACCAGGCGGGTCAATCTATCGATCTGGTCATTGATAAATCCATACAGCTCTTCTGCTTCGTCGGGTTCACAATCACCGTCGAGCAGCATTTCAATGTACGCTTTGATTCCCGACATCGGGGTTTTCAGTTCATGTGCAACCGAGGAGACGAATTCGGCGTGTTGTGTTTTCTCATCTGCTTCTTCGCCGATATTTTCTACAACGACTACGGTTCCCAATGCACCGTGATTCTCATCACTGAGATTCGTCGCGATAGCACGATACTGGTTTGTGACGCCGTTACAGGTGAATTCGAATTCGGTGCGTCTGCTAAGTGTTGCTTCTTTCCGTTCAATGGTTTTTGCCAGCAGTTTTGCCAGTTCCGGAATGACGGTTTTTTCAACAGCAGGTTTTCCCAATGAGAGACTGGAATCGCTGGTGGTATGATCCTGATCGCTGGCTGTAATCAGAAACGAATTCGCAACCCGATTGGTAAATTCCAGTTCCTGCTTCGCACCGAAGATCAGGATTCCGGTCTCAAGATTGTCGAGGACGGATTCGACGAGTGCTTCTTTTTTCAGCAGGGAATTGACCCTGGCTTTCAGCATGGTTTTGACCTGATTCGTCGTGGAGAGCTCCGTGTCGGATTCTTCCATTTTATGAATCGCTTCTGCAAAAACAGATCCATAGAAGTTCTTACGCTGAATTTCGGGGCGCACCAGTTCAGGATTTCTCAGGCAGGCCGTGATCTGCTGCTGATCGTTTTTGATGCTTTTCATCAACCAGGCCCAGCCAGTCAGCGATGCCGTTAACGCAATGATCAGCGCATAACCCGGGCTCACTATTTGGCTCATGACCAGCAGGTTGTCCACACAACTCACTGTCAGCAGGAGCAGTATCAGAAACCAGTATTTGCCAGAAAAATTCATAGCCAGTTCTTTCTCAGTTGAAATAAATCCACTGAAAAACATTGTTCACATTCAAAGTTCCGAGACGAGTCGTACTTCACAGATTGCAACAGGGCCGTAAGGAAGATAACTCACTTTTTAAATCTAGGTTACAATCTGCCGATTGTCCAATTTCGGAACAGAGAATGTGCTAGGCACTTGGCTATGTGTAAATGCGGTCACATAAAGAGGTTACCGGGCAGTTGGCTGTTCTGCCGGAATTAAAGCAGCGACTTCCAGCAGGGTCTCATCGGTCGGCCATTTTTTGCGGGCAGTAGCGATTATACTCTTTGCGCTGGTGCTCTGGCCTCGGTTTATTGCGCACAATCCGCGTAATATTTCTACATGGAGTAACTGGCGCTGATACTTCACAGAAATATCATCAAATACAGATTGTGCTTTTTCCAGGTTCCCAATCTGTAAAGCGGCATCACCAAAGGCGATCATTTCTGCCAGCGACAGTGATTCCGGATCGTTTTTCTGACAGGTAGAAAACTCTTCGAATGCCGCCGTAAAATTACCGGAATAATACAGGCAGCGTGCCCTCTGTTTCCGCCAGACATGGTTTTCGGGCAAATGATTGACCACCATCGCATAATAGACGCTGGCCTGGCTCCACTGCTGGTTGGCTTCACAGATCCGACCCAGGGCAATCGGTAAACGTCGACTTCCTGGAGTGGTGTGCAGCGCTTTCAGCAGGACTTTATGAGCTTCATCGGTTCTGCCTGCCTGTTCGTAAAAAGAGGCCAGCTTGAGGGCATAATTTTCATCATGCGGTTTTAATTCGATGGCGCGCTTCAGACAGGCGATTCCTTCCTGGGTCTGTCCTGCCTGAAAGAACAGGGTTCCGATGGCACTCTGCTTTTCGGAATCATGCGGACTGGCAGCCCGAATGGCACGCAGCGATTGCAGAAACTGATTGCGGTCTCCCATGTCATAAGAGAGTTGTGCCTCGATTTCAAAAGTGCCGATATGGCCGGGATCGATTTCACGTGCAGAAGCCAGCAGCACTTTGGCGCGATTTAATTCTCCATTCGAATAATGTTCGAGCGCCTGCTGAACGAGTTTGTTCGCCTGCTGATGGTAAGGAGAAGCAGATTCTTTTTGCGCAGGTTCCCCGGCATCTGGTTCTGCAGATTTCTGTATCGAAACAGCTTCAGGCAGAAAAGCCAGACTGGTGACGGGCACGGTAGAACAACCACTACAGACCAGAACAGCAGCACAGAACATCATGCCGACATAACGAAAAGTTCTGTGGGAAACGCGCCGCATGCTCAAGGTGCTCCTTCCAGAGTCGGAGCATGAACTTCCGGACCAGACACGGGCGGTAACCCGATCATTTCCCGGTTTCGATTGATCAATGCCTGTTCGATATAATTTTTCAGCTGAATCGCTTCGATATTGTTTTTGTCCAGTCGAGTGGCAATTTTGATCTGTTCTTTGGCTTTGGGCAGATTGCCGATGCGCAGGTATTTCTTTGCTCTGTCAATATGTGACTGTACGATGCGCACCTGATTGATCGGCAGGAAGCTTTTCTTGAAGTTATCGAGGCGTTCTGCCCCTTCGTATTTCAGCGTTTCGCCTTCCGCTTGCGCGGCTTCTGCACGCACGATGCGTGGCGTGATCAATACGATCAATTCTGTCCGGTTTGTGATTTCGCGCTGCTGACGAAAAGCATTGCCAATCACGGGAATCGCTCCCAGTAGGGGAACCTGATTCCGGGTATCAGAAGTTCGTTCTTCGATTAATCCACCGATGACAACGGTATGGCCAT
>JAGQQP010000297.1 GCA_020426085.1 Planctomycetaceae bacterium
CCAAATGTGGCTGGTCTCCCTTTGAAGGGATTACTTTCCCAGGTTCGGTTGAAGCAGTCTTCATTGAAGGCAAACAGGTTCGCTGACAACCGACCGACCAACGCTCTCCACTTTAGAATACGAAATCGGAACAATAAAAAAAGGGCTCACCTGTTTCGGGTGAGCCCTTTTTAAATTCCTATCTGACCTGTGCGTCAGTTGCTTACACTGGCACGCTTCTGGCTCTGCTCAGTTGCCCGAGCTGTTGCACTACCAGGCCGATTCATCAACCAGAGTAGAACTGGACTGGCGATAAAGATCGAACTGTAGGTACCCACAATTACGCCCAATACCAGACAGTAAGCAAATCCATGAATTCCCTCGCCACCGATAGCGTACAGAATCAGAACCACGATCAAAGTCGTAATCGATGTCAACAAGGTACGGGACAGAGTCTGGTTCAGACTTTCATTAACCATGTTGGTCGTTAAGGCAGGGTTCTTACCACGTACTTCTCGAATCCGGTCGAAGACCACAATCGTATCGTTCAATGAATAACCAACAATCGTCAGAAACGCAGCAATCATTGGCAGATTGATTTTGAAGTCATTCAATCCCAGGATGGGCCCCAGGGCGGTGTCACTGAGATATGCCCCCAAGGCAACCATCCCCAGTACAACCAGGACGTCATGCACCAGAGCGGCAACTGCAGCCAGACCGAAGGTAATTCTCTGGAACCGGAACCAGATGTAAGCCACAATCGCGATCAGACTGATCAGCATCGCCAGTAAAGCAGATTCCTGCATCTCGCTGGCCACAGAGCTGTCAAAACTGTTCACTTCATCCAAAATGGCAGTCGTCTCCATCACAGTCTGCATGGTAGCCAACGCTGTTTTCAAATCTGCCTCCAGCAGGTCCGGGCTGGCCTGCATGTTCATCTTTTTAAATCGCTTCTCGGCTTCTTCTTCCTTACTGTCAGCAACCCCCTGCAGTTGAAACTCAGGGATTCGATCGTATTTATCTGAGCCATCGCCATTTTTGATGTTTGCAATGGCTTCTTTCAGATAATTATCAATGGTGGAAGTCTTTACTTCGCCACTGAAAGTCAGCGAGACTTCCGTACCACCAGGAGAATCTTCACTGCCTGTCAGTTTTTTGACGTCACCATAATCCATAGTCACTTTACGCAACTTATGTGCGTCATCTTTGAAGGATATATTTAATTTATCACGAATCTTATCAGTTGCTTTGGCATCATTTTCACCCGCATCAGCATCATTTAAAGTAGTACGCAAGCGGAAGAAACGACCTTCAGATGCAGGGTCGTTCGAAAGTTCCAGTTGTTCCAGCGTAAGGCTGCTCCCAAACTCTTCCTGCAAGAGACCGCGTACATCGTCAATTTCCTGCTTGTCTTCAAACTCGAAAGTGACCATGGTACCGCCGGTGAAATCAATATCCAGGTTTTCCTGGCCACGAGTCACCACAACAATCAGTCCGATGACAATCAAAGCGATGGAGAAAAATCCGGCGATCATCTTCTTACCGATGAAGTCGACGTTGGTTGTCCCCACGATGCTCATCATCTTCAGATCGCTGATCCAGCGTTTGCGTTCGAAGATATCAAAAATCAACCGTCCCACATACAGGGCGGTAAACATACTCATCACAATCCCGATGAACAGGGTGACTGCGAAGCCGCGCACCTGATCGGTCCCGATGATATACAACACGACGGCAACAATCAGCGTTGTCAGGTTGGCGTCAACAATGGTGGTGAAAGCACGCGAAAAACCGTTATTGATGGCCATTCTCAGGCTGGAACCACGCTCTTTCTCTTCCCTGATTCGCTCAAAAATCAGCACGTTCGCATCAACGGCCATACCAATCGTCAGCACCAGACCTGCTAAACCTGGCAGGGTAAATGTGGCATCAATAAAGGACATGCAGCCCATGACGAGCAGCAGGTTCAATGTCAGACAGATATTGGCCACTAGACCTGAGAACCGATAATAAATCAGCATGAATAAAATCACGGCAACAGCAGCGATCAGAATTGCCTGTTTCCCTTTTTCCTGCACATCGCTCCCCAGCAGAGGACTGATAGAGAACTCAGAAACAGGTTCCGGTTTCAGAGGAACTTCCAGTGCACCGGCATTCAACACATTCAGCAGTTCATTCACTTCCTTCTGAGTAAAACGACCGGTGATAATCCCTTCGGTACTGATCGTATCCCGGATACTGGGAGCAGATTGAACCATACCATCCAGCAGAACAGCCAGATGCCTTTCAAATCCGTCCTTACTGGGACGATTCTTTGAAGTCAGCTGTCCAAACAGACCTCCGCCCTTTGCGTTAAATACAAAACGAACAGCGGGAGCACCGTTCTGATCCGTCGTCTGGCTGGCTCGTACCAGGTATTTCCCGGTCACCCGCCGATCCTCATTGGGTTCGATCAGAATCAGAACTTCTTCACCCTGTGTACCGTCTTCGCGAGTTACAGGTCGGGCCACGATCTGATCAACGCCTTCGTAATTGTCATCGCCTTTGACTTCACGCCAGCTGGCAATGACACGGCCTTCTTTATCGCGAATGTCTTTTTTATCGGGATTCTCCAGAGCTCGTGCCACTGCTTCCGCGTGATCGCGGTCTCGACGGTTAGCAACAATCGCAAACTCCAGACTTCCCAGACGGGTAATCAGCGACTTGATTCTCTGAACATCTTCCGAATCCGCACCGGGAACGATGACCTCAATCCGGTTCTGACCGACTTTGCGAACTGTGACTTCTTCCGTACCGGAAGGATTGATACGTCGGCCAATCGCACCGACCATCTGATCCATCACTTCGTTAGAGAGCTCTTTTTCACTCGATGATTCATCGACTTCAAAAACCATGTTTGAACCGCCGGCGAGGTCGATCCCCAGGCGAATGGCATCACGCCAATCATGCCCGTGAGTCACCTGCCAGATAAAGGGAGTCGCAGCGATCACAGCTGTGAACAGGACCAGACCAATTTTCTTCCCATAGTCCTTCATTTTCAGTGCACGGGCAATGACCACCCCCAACACAAAAGGTACTACAAATACGGCAAGAATAATCAATATGATAGTCCAGCCTGATACACTTGATGGCGCTTTTTCAGTCACTTCCGCAGCAAAAAGACCTGCTGAGTGAAAATCAATCCCTGTCATTCAATTAGTCCTGAAACGATACTGTTTTATACGGGCCGATTCATTCGGCGCTGAAGATTTAAGCTGACTGCTTCGAGTCAGATACTGACGGTCTGTTCTATACTCTGGAAACTAACTGGTCGTCTCTTTGGTTTCAACCTGATAGAGCCCCTGAATCGCACTGCGACGGACTTTGAGTTTCGCATTATCATCGATTTTCAAAGTCACTTCCTGCTCATTCTCAGCAATGTTGGCAATCGTGCCTATAATTCCGCCGATCGTCACCACCCGGTCATTCTTCTTCAACTGGCCCAGAGCGGCCTCACGTTTTGCCCGTTCTTTCTGATTTGGACGAAACATGATGAAATAGAAAAAAATGACAATAACAATCAAAGGCAGAAACTGAATAAGCGGAGAAGGAGCTGGTCCTTCCTTTACGGGTGCTTCTTGTGCAAAAAGAGTGAGAGTCGCTAGGAAATTGTTCATTAAGTTCTCTTCCAGTGGATGCTGGATTCACTTCATAAATTAACTGATTGACTGTACTTAGGAATAACCTACATCTTGTCGGGAGCTGCATTTCGCAGTGAATTCACAGTCAGAAAACTGTTTCCGCTTTGAATGATTTGGCCCAAACCTAAACAATTTCAGGAGTTATCCTGAAATGAAGTAAGCTGTATCTTAGAAAGATGCGTTCCAGCGGGCAAGGTGAACCGCCCGAAACTCCTCAACTTGATCATTGAGAATTGCCTGACGAAGATCTCGGAGCAGTTTCTGGTAAAAAGCGATATTATGCAGCGAGATTAAAATCGGCCCCAGCATCTCCCGAGACATGAATAAATGCCTTAAATAAGCCCGACTGTAGTCCCGGGAGCCTGGAGAATCAATCTCCGGATCCAGCGGACTGGGATCCCGGGCATGCTTCTGATTCCGCAGATTGACCCGCCCCTGGCTGGTAAATGCCATCCCGTTTCTGCCATTTCGGGTCGGCATCACACAATCAAACAGGTCAACCCCTCTGATAATGGCCTCAATCAGGTCGGAAGGGCGTCCCACCCCCATCAGATAGCGAGGCTTTTCGACCGGCAACATCGGAGTGGTGAAATCAAGAGTGGAGTACATATCCTCAGGCTTTTCGCCGACGCTCAATCCGCCGATGGCATATCCCGGAAACTCCAGAGGCAACAGCCCCTCAGCCGAGCGTTCCCGCATTTTCTGATCCGTTCCCCCCTGAACAATCCCGAAAAGAGCCTGGTCATCACGTTTTTGTGCATCGCGACAGCGGGCCGCCCATTTGGTTGTACGATCTACCGCGTCCTGCATTTTTTCCAGCGGTACATCATGCGGCGGGCATTCATCCAGACACATGATACAGTCAGCCCCAAGCTGTTCCTGAATTTTCACCGCTCTCTCAGGAGAAAGTTCGAATAAACTTCCATCGATGTGAGAGCGAAATACAACCTGCTCATCATCCATTTTCGTCAGTTGCGCCAGGCTGAAAACCTGAAAACCACCACTGTCTGTCAGAATGGGCCCATCCCAGTTCATGAATTCATGCAGCCCTCCCATCTCAGCTACGATCTCGGCACCAGGACGCAGGGCCAGATGATAGGTATTTGCCAGCACCTGCTGAGTCCCCACCTGCTTCAACTGCTCAGGTAATAACCCTTTGACTGAAGCCAGTGTTCCCACAGGCATAAATGCGGGGGTATCCACAATTCCATGGGGTGTATGCCACCGCCCCGCACGGGCTGAGGTTTTTGCATCCGTATGGAGCAGTTCAAAATGAAAATCAGACACGAGAGTATTTCTGTTTACTAGAAGAATCGAATCAATTTGCCGCCCGGACAGTCATCAAACCTGCTTGAGCGCATCGTTCAAGATCCCCAGATACCAGAAAGCGATGCGGAAGACAACAAAGATGATAAATGCAGCCACTAAAGCCCAGACCAGCCAACCGAAAACAGCAGCTAATGCAGTCAGGCTTCGCTGGGCATCCTGCTGAAACTGCGGACTTAATCTTTCCAGAGTTTCCGGCACTGTCCCCGACGTTTCCCCGACATCCACCATATGAATGTATTCTTCTGTAAACAAGCGGGTTTCAGCCAGCGCATCCGCCAGATGCTCACCGTCATTGATGGCTGTATTGACCTGGGGAATGGCTGCGATAAAGGCACCATTGCCGGTTGCTTTCAGACTGGCCTCCAGAGAATCCAGAATGTTCATTCCCGCCTGCTGAGTCAGTGCAAATGCCCAGGAAAAGCGGGCAATGGCAAAGGAACGCATGCAATTTCCCAGTACGGGAACTTTCAGAAACAGGCTGTGAAAATACCGTTTTCCACCAAACATCCGATCCAGAATCTGGTACAAAATATACAGAGCAAACAGTGATCCGAATGTGCAGGTAAGCCAGATCAAGGCACCGGAAGGGCCTGATAATCCAAGCCCCAGAATATCGATCGGAGCGCCGCCCTGAGCGATTAATCCCAGAATCAGGATCATCAACGCGATGACCAGTAGCGCCACAATAAACTGAAAAACCGGCCAGGCAATCATCCGCAGAAAATTTTTCCGCATCTGCACCAGGTTATCA
>JAGQQP010000298.1 GCA_020426085.1 Planctomycetaceae bacterium
TTTTTCATCAGCGCTTTAAAGGGAATCCCGCCGATCTGCTTCGAATGATCTTTGTCCGCGTCCAGACGACCATGTTCAATCAGCTCCAGTTCCTGTTCCGAACAGGACGGATGAGCGCGGGGATAATCGCGAATCACCCACCAGAAAATCACGGCAATCACGATGCCCACCAGACCGTAGGTCATCATCATCTTGC
This sequence comes from Planctomycetaceae bacterium, assembly GCA_020426085.1. GTDB lineage: Bacteria > Planctomycetota > Planctomycetia > Planctomycetales > Planctomycetaceae > Gimesia. The sequence continues at coordinate 197 of JAGQQP010000298.1, forward strand.
GCCAGCCTTTTCCCTGGACTTTGCGAACGTCGGCTGCGTACCGCGCTTCAAACAGCAATCGATTCAACCGGGATTTCTGCTCGACGTTCAACTCTCCGGGGCTCACCTCCAACAGCTGTTCCGCCTGCTTATTGAGCGTCAACCCCTCGAAGTCTTCCGGATTGTAAAGCTGCTGCTCCTGCAGAATCGAATTCAGATTCACCAGGAAAGAACTCTCTGCTTTCGTAAATGATTTCACCAGCGCTTTAGCTTCAACCGCAGCATCAGCGGCAGCTGCTGCCTCTGCCACTGCTAACTCCGCTGCAGCGGCAGCATTCTTAGCCTCGGTTTCAGCCAAAGCTTTTTTCTCACCACTGGCATTTGCAGCTATCGCGGCCGTATCTTCAGCTACTTTCCTGGCTGTAGTCGCAGCTTCAGCGGCAGCCTCCGCCTTAGCGGCAAGAGCCTCCGCGTAGAGATAGTTTTTACTTTCCGAAGTCAGCCCCGCATAGATCTTCGTTTCAAACTCCTGTTTTTCCTCCACACGTTCCAGAAACGTCGTCGCCAGACCATGTGGATTCATAATATCCCCGGTCGTCAGATCCGAAGATTCCGTCAAAGGCACATACATGATAATCAGCAACGCGGTCAACACCGGCGCCAGTGCACCACCAATTCGCCCGCCGACAGTGACCATGCTGCTGGCAAAGCCGCGTTCGGTTAAAGGCATCCACTTGCTGACAATGTTGGCACTCGTGGGATAAGCCCCGGCCTGACTCAAGCCGAACCCCAGGCGAAAAATCAGCAGCGAGATGAAACCGGTTGCCAGCCCCGTCATCGCCGTAAACAGGGACCACATGAGAATGTAGATCGTCAACATTTTCCGGGAGCCAAAGCGGTCACTGAACCACCCGGAGGGGACCTGGCATAATGCATAAGAAACAAAGAATGAACCGAGCAGAATGCCGATCTGCTCATCGCTCAAGCCCAGTTCATCTTTGATAAAAACCTCAGCGAAAGAAATACAGAATCGATCCAGGTACAACAGAACTGCCATCAGCATGCAGACAAAAATCACGCGATAACGAACATACGAATTGGTCGGTTCCACACTGGCCATTATTAATTCCGCTTTCATTCAGAGTCGGTGCGCATTATTCAGTGGCAGCAGTATAACAGTAGAAATTCCTGAAAACGAGCATCAAATCTGTTCCTCTCTACGAGTTTCTCAATGAAAACCACTGCACTTCACCTGAACTTGCTGTCGTCTCTTCAGCTTGACAGCCTGCTGCCCCTCGATAATTTATGCATCCAGCGCGTCGCGCGCGTGGAAAATTATTAAACAGGGTCTATCGTCATGAGAACTCAGCAGTGATTACAATCACGTCTCGAACCGAATCAATCACTCTCATTTCCGTTTGCTCCCTGTATTAAAGGATTTTTGTGCTGTCATAGTAGATTATATTCCATGTCACGAACCGCGTTAGTTCATTCTTTTCACTACCGTATAACCACAGCTATCGACACACCATCGCCATGCTATCGACACCCCGTCGCACCAGTCTCGCCGGTCTATCGCCCCTGTATCAACTTGTTTCAACCACTCCTTTTATCCACTTGCTCATATGAGAAGTAGTTTTCATGATTTCTGATTTGCCTTACTGCGATAAATTTGTCACGCTATGAATGATCACTGCTCCCATCCTCTTTCACCAGGGAACGCTCCCCATGTTGACTCGCGCCGCCGTCCTGTATGAAATGGAAAAGCCGACTCCCTTTGCTGAGTCCAAACCGCTGGTCATCGAACAGGTCTCGCTCGCCGATCCCGGCCCGGGGGAAGTGCTCGTCGAGATGGCCGGCGCCGGTCTCTGTCACTCCGACCTCTCAACGATCGACGGATCCCGTCCGCGTGTGATGCCGATGGTCATGGGACACGAAGCCAGCGGCATTGTCCGTGAAGTCGGTCCCGGTGTCCACGACCTCCAGCCCGATGATCACGTCGTCTTCTCGTTCGTCCCCCTGTGTGGTCACTGCATTCCCTGTGCGACAGGGCGTCCCGCCTTGTGTGAACCCGGTGCCCGCGCCAACACAGCCGGCACCTTACTCTCCGGCCGTCGTCCGTTTCGCAATGCCTCCGATCTGGAAATCAATCACCACCTCGGCGTCTCCGCTTTTTCTGAACATACAGTCGTCGCCCAGGAATCGCTGATCAAAATCGATTCCCAACTCCCCCTCAGCACCGCAGCGTTGTTCGGTTGCGCGGTGATGACAGGGGTCGGCGCGGTCGTCAATACGGCAAAGATCGAACCAGGCTCCAGTGTCGCCGTCTTTGGCCTGGGCGGCGTCGGCTTAAGTACCGTGATGGGCGCCCGCGCCGCAGGGGCCGAAACCATCTTCGCCATCGATCTGCTCCCCGCTAAACTCGAACGCGCCATTGAAGTCGGTGCGACGCACACGATTAACGCCAGTGAAGAGGACCCGGTCGAGTTGATCAAAGACCTCCAGAACGGCGTCGATTATACGTTCGAAAGTGTCGGCAACGAACGGGTACTCCAGCAGGCCTACGCTGCGACCAAACGGGGCGGCACCACCATCACCATCGGTCTGCCACACCCCAACAAAATGTTTTCCGTCCCCGCCGTCAGCCTCGTCGCCGAAGAACGCACGATCAAAGGTTCGTACATGGGCTCCGCCGTCCCCCGCCGCGATTTACCCCGCTTCATCGCCATGTACCAGGCCGGCCTGCTCCCCGTCGACAAACTGCTGACCAGCACCATTCAACTGGACGAAATCAACACAGCCTTCGACGCCCTCGCCAACGGCACCGCCGTCCGACAGGTAATTACGTTTGAGAAGTAACCGACCGGTGATTTGCATGAACGCGACTAACGGAGTGCGACGGAATTATTACAGACATCGTCCAGTCACCATGTGTGCTTTACTATAATCTAGATATCCCTGATTAGCCGAAGGGCGTTAGCCCCGGTTGTCTCACAATCCATATTAGACGGCATATTTTGAAATATCATCCAATTGAATCAGAACGCATAACCCGGCTCGACCATCCCCCAAACCACATCCGCCATCTGCTGCTGACCTGCCTGTGACAGATGAATCGAATCCAGCGTCGCATCGCCGCCCGCGAGGATTGACAGCAACACCCGTTTCGGCACCAGCTTCACGCCATGTTTTTTTGCCAGTCTGCGCTGGATCCGACCAAAGGCATGATAAAAGGGGGGCAGCGGCAGTTCCAGCATCACCAGCTGGCGGCCCGGTGCAGACACTGCGGTCAATAAACGATCCAGGTTGGTTCTAAATTCAGCCGGCGTGGTACTCCCCAGGACATCATTCCCGCCAATTTCCAGCAACACCAGCGGCGCATCGATGTTTGTCTCAGCGACCCGCTGTCTTGCCGTGGACACCGTCTCCCCGACATGCGACAGATCCTGCACGGCGATGTCATGTTCCCGCGCCAGAATGAGCAGCCACGTTTCCGTTTGAGCATCTCCCAGTCCCGCCGTCACCGAATCCCCGATCACCGCCAGACGTCGCGTAGAAACCGGTTCCACTCCCGGTGTCAGATGGTACGGCACTTCCAGCAGCAGCCCCAGCAGCCAGACTCCCAGCATGGCCTCCGCTCCTGCCTTCCGCCAGCGCTTCGTAAACAGAGTCACCAGCCAGAACAGGCTCACCAGCGCCGCGCCACCGTAGTACCACCAGGGCAGGGGAGTCGAAGAGACCGCAATCGCCAGCAGTCCAATCACCAGCGAAAGTACAATCCCCCGCCGCGCGATCCGTTTTTCAGAGAGCGACAACAGCACCGCCAGCAGTACCAGCGTGACCCCCGTAAAAAACGCCTGCCCCGAGGCACAGTGATAGACAATCGGATTCATGAATCTGTTTCGTCTTTCTACTGAGGCTTCACAGATGATGAAGTTTTAAGATGTTCTTTTCTGAACCTGGAGAACCACCAGATCGCGACAACCAGATTGATCAGGCTGATCAGGCTGATCACCAGATAATGTACTCCTCGATCAAACCACCAGGCAATGAAAAACACACCAGCGAAGATCAACACCAGAATCACAGACAAAAAACGTATTGGTTTCACAGGTTGATCGGTTGTTTCAAAGAGTGATGATTTGAGTCTCCGATATTTATCCCATCCCTCCTGCAAATCATATTCGACGGAATTTCGCAGACAATCCGTAATTTCAATCTGTTCGACTTTCTGAAAATTATCGATATGTATTTTGAATTTCTGAAACCGAGACTCTACAAGAATCGCACCTGACAGAGAAAACCATTGGAGCTGCGTAATTTCATCAAAGGCGATTTCTGTTACATGAAAGACGTCGTGCTTAATCAGAGCATCCCGTGAAATCTCCAGGCGCTCCCGGTAATAAGCGAGAATGACCCAGATACCCAGTAGCATAAAAAATGAAAAAAACACCACAATAAATATGGCTGTTGGCACAGGATATCGAAAGGAGCCATCCAGATTCCAGAAGGCGGCCAGCGAAAAACCAGTCCCGAAAATCAGACAGAGAATGGAACCCAAAATACCCAAATACAGATAATCACGACGCAATCGATAACATTTTGTGAATTGAGTATCATTCATCAGTTTGAAAATGACTCCCACACATCAGCAGAACCATGTCTGCATGTGATTCGCTATTCAGTTCCGGAGACCAACTAAAATTCGGGCCGAGCGCAGCGAGCAGGAAACAGTCAGTGCAACCATTCCACTCAGCAAGTGGTCTCCCAACCAGATAACACGGGAATCGAAATGCTGCTCTTAATCCGAACGTTTTCCCTGTCAGTTTCCCATTGTCTGCGACAACACCGAATTCCATTCGGTGCTACCCGTTTCTTTCCATTCAGTTTCGACTCCTTATGTCCCCCGATAGCTGCGGATCGCAGAAAACACGAAAGCAGGGATCAGTATCAGATAGATCATCTCTGATTCACGCCACCAAATGAATCCTGCTAACCCTGTCGCGGTGATCCAAACCCCTGTCACAAACCGTTCCCAGTGAGTGAGAGGCATGTCAGGATCAATGCTGTGCCGCCGGACTTCCGAAAACGGTTCCCATTTCTCCTGTTTTTCAACAGGCACCGCTTCGCGCAGAAACACAATGATTGCATGTTGATCTTTTCGCTTGAAATGATCCAGATTGATTCTGAGCTTGTCGGTCGGTGAGTTCAGAATAATCTCGTCTGACATCGATAACCAGTTGAGATCTGTGATTTCATCCAGCAAAAGCGTATGCGTTTCAGGACCTGTCACCTGCGTAATTACCTGCGGCGAGAGCGTCAGCTGAAACCGTCGCCAGAAAGCCAGTGCCGGCAAGATCCCTGATGCTGTCAACAGGGTCATCAAGGCACTCCCGGCTAAAGCTGCGAGCACCGATTTACTGGTGTAACTGCCCGTTTTTAAGTAGAAATAATTGGCCAGAAAAATACCGGCACCCACCCAGAAGACCATCACCACAACAGGCACCAAAATAAACCAGGGTTTGGCTCGATAGCTCTGGTCTGAAATGACTTCACTCATG
>JAGQQP010000299.1 GCA_020426085.1 Planctomycetaceae bacterium
GTTCTTGATGGTTCGAATCAATCGCTGGAAAACCCTGCTGACTTTCAGGACGAATTTTCCTACAAACCCGTTCCCCCGACCGCTGTCGTAGGGTTGGGCCTTGGTCTGTTTTCCTTTATTGCGCTGTTCGGCATTATAGGTCTGGGTATTGCCGTCACTGGTATTGTTGTTTCGCTGATCAGCCTCTGGAGTATTAAACGCTCTTCCGGTGAACTCGGTGGCAGAATGGTGGCCTCTTCCGGATTGGTGCTCTCGGCCTTCTTCCTGGTCAGTGGCATCGGTTACCAGTCCTTTGTTTATGCCAACGAAGTGCCGGAAGGTTATCACCGTCTGAACTTCAGCAGTGACATCTCAGCCAAAGGTTTCGTCACCAAAGATGGCGTCCAGAGTGTGAACCCCGATGTGCTCAAACTGGACAAGCAGAATATCTTCCTCAAAGGCTACATGTATCCCACTGGTAATACCAGAGACCTCAAGAGCTTCATCCTGGTTAAAGACAACGGCCAATGCTGCTTCGGCGGACAGCCCGACGTCAAAGACATGATCCTCGTTGAAATGCAGGGAGACAAACGGGCTGACTTCTATGCAGGCCTCGTCTCTGTCGCGGGAGAGTTCCTGGCAGAAGCTCCCACCACTGCAGGAGATTTACGCCCCGTATACCAAATGAAGGGAACCCACTTTGAACAGGCTCGAACTTCTTACTAATCAAGAAGAGAGCCCGTTCAATTTCGATTCTGAAACCTGGAAAGAAAAACCACATTCGCGTTCACTGTTTATCTGAATGGCTCAGGTTGATCATCAGTCTGAGCCATTATCAACTTTGTCAGGAAGTTGGTGCAACCACCCGATCATCAGGAGATTGATCACGTGCAGGCCCACCTGAATCCTACCCGACCGTTTTGTTTCACACTCATCCTTTTCATCCTGGGCAGTCTGTCTGTCATTGTCAGCGGGTGTTCTTCATCTGACTCGACCGATTACAGGCAGTTCAGCGAAAAGATTGATCACGACCGTTCTCCGTCTGATACTACACCTGTAGAAGCAACTGCTGACGCAGCGCCTGAGCAAAAACCGGTCGAACCGGCGGCCCACGTAGAAACATCTGCCACCGCTCCTGTGAAACCGGAAGTACCGGCTGCTCCTTCAGAAGAGACAACCACTGAAGCCGCCAAATCAGATTCGCCTGCTTCGTCACCTGATGAGAAAAATGCCTCTTCCGATCACACTTTACCCGTTGTGGCGCAAAAACCCGACCCCAAAAAACGGGCGCTGACAAAAGAAGAAGTGGCACAGGAAAAAATCGCCAGTGAGCCACGGGAAGTGAAAATCCTGGTCAAAAACCGCTCTTTCCGCAGAACCTCTCCGGAAAACGCACTCCTCGTCAACTACGACGATCTCGATTTACTCAAAGTCATGAACATGGAACCGGTCACTCCCGAGGCTCCTGAACTCATGCCGGAATGGCTGAAAAACCTGGATGGAAAACGCATTCGGATTCGCGGGTTTATGTATCCTCCCTATCAGCAGACAGGCAATGAATATTTTCAACTCGCGCGGGATAATCAGATCTGCTGCTTCGGTAAGAACCCGAAAATCTACGATCTGTTCCCGGTCATTATGCGGGAAGGTGTCACCGCCGACTATATTCTCAATCGCCCCTTTGACGTCGTCGGCGTGTTCCACATCAATGCGGAAAGCTTTGACGGAGCACTCGAACGCATCTACACGATTGACGATGCCATCGTCATTGATAAATAATGAAGTATTACTTTACAAATAACGAACTCCCTTCGTTTCACCAATAATTGAAATCTACCGCCACGAGGTTCGGCACATGACTGGTTTGACAAAGTATTTTAATAATCGCGTATTCCTGGCTCTCATTTGTGGCCTGATCATATTCGCACAAACACCGGCCCTCACTGCCTGCCCCTTCTGCTCTGCACCCTCACTCACATTGACCGAACAGCTTTCACAATCTGATGTCGCCGTTCTGGCACAATGGACGGAAGCCGAAAAAGGGACGCTGGAAAAAGCCGGCAAGACCGTTTTCGAAGTCAAAGAAATCGTGCGGCAGTCTGATAAAGACAAATTCAAAGTCGGCGATCAGATCACAATCAACCGACATCGACCGGGCAAAAAAGGCAACCTGTTTCTCCTGCTGGGAACCAAAGGCGCTGAAGTCGACTGGGGCGATCCTATCGAAGTCACCGAAACCAGCTTTCACTACATCTCACAGGCTCCTGCTCCGGAAGAAAAAACTTCCAAACGACTCAAATACTTCCTGAAGTTTCTCGAATATCCCGACCAGATGATCTCCAACGATGCTTATGCAGAATTTGCCAATGCACCGTACGAAGAGATCACTCCCCTTTCCAAAGAAATGCCCCGCGAAAAAATCCGCAAGTGGATCATCAACCCTGACACTCCTGTCACCCGCATCGGACTCTACGGTCTGCTGCTGGGACTCTGTGGCACCGGGGAAGACGTCTCCTTCATGGAACAGAAAATCAACGAACCCACCAAAGAATTCCGTCTGGGCATCGATGGTGTCATTTCAGGCTATCTGCTGCTGACCGGTGCGGACGGACTGGATAAAATTGATGAAACCAAATTCGTTCCCAAAGATGTCGCATTCAGCGAAACCTACGCCGCCATGCAGGCCCTGCGGTTCATGTGGACCTATGGTGATGGCCGCATTGACAAAGAACGTCTGAGAAAATCCATGCGACTGCTGCTGGATCGTCCCGAACTGACTGACCTGGTCGTCGCCGACCTGGCCCGCTGGGATGACTGGTCCGTCCTGGACCGCCTGATGGACATGTACGGCACCGGAGACTACGACATCCCCTCGATCAAACGGGCCATCGTACGCTACCTGCTCGTTGCATCTAAAGGTAAGAACAAAAAAGGGGGTGGCCCCGATGCTGCCACCGCCGAAAAAGCGAAAAAACTGCTCGATAAACTACGTCAAGAAGACCCCAAAACCGTCCAGAGTGCAGAACGGTTCTTCTTCCTCAAATAGAGGACAAGAAAAACAGCGCTCGCGGGATGACAACTGGAAGTCATGAATCTCCTCTATCAGCCGAAGGATCGGTGATGAACGTGCCAAAACGAACCGGAACCAGATGCAGTGGTATTTTTATTCTCTGCAGTTTACTGCTGGTCTTAAATATAACGACGTTGGAGGCCTGTCCGTTCTGTCCGGGCCCCTCCACCACGCTTTCCCGACAGCTGGAGCTCGCGGATGTCGCGATCCTCGGCCAATGGTCGAGCGCCAAGTTGGGAACGCTTCAGAAAACGGGACAGACCAGCTTCGTGATCTCAGAAGTGCTGCATCAACCACGTAAGAGCACTCTGAAAGTCGGAGACCAGATTATTCTATCGCGTCACTACGCAGGTAAACCGGATCAGCAGTTTTTTCTGACGGGAGCCCGCGGAATCAGTCTGCACTGGAACGAACCGGTGGCGATGACCAGCGCCAGCATTGTCTATTTAAAACAGGCTCCTTCGCAGAAAATGGAGACGAGTCACCGTCTCCGCTATTTTCTGAACTATCTGGAACACCCTGACACGATCATCGCCAACGATGCCTTTGCCGAATTCGCGAATGCTCCTTTCGAAGCAGTCACTCCCCTGGCGGAAGAACTGCCTCGTGAAAAACTTCACAGCTGGCTGGAAAACGAGAACACCCCCGTTCCCCGACTGGGCCTGTATGGTCTGCTGCTTGGCCTGTGCGGTCAGGAGTCGGACATCCTGTTCATGGAAGCAAAAATCCTTGAGCCGGCACAGGAAATCAGAATGGGTATCGGCGGCCTGATGTCCGGTTACCTGATGCTGACAGGTTCTGCCGGCCTGGACAAAATCGATAAATCCAAGTTCCGGGATAAAACGGCGGCCTTCAGTGAGACGTTTGCCGCGATGCAGGCACTCTCTTTCATGTGGACTTTCGGAGAGGATAAGATTGAGAAACGCCGCCTGAATCAGTCAATGCGACTGCTGCTGGAACGCCCCGAACTGGCCGATCTGGTCATCGCGAATCTGGCGCGGTGGGAAGACTGGACCGTCATGGATCACCTGGCCGAATTGTACGGTGCCAAAGACTATGATGTACGTTCGGTTAAAAAAGCCATCATCCGCTATTTCCTGGTGGCTTCGCTTGTCCCGCCGACCAAAGCAGGTGGCAATGATGTAGAAACGTCCCGCAAAGCAAAGCAGTTCCTCGAACTGCTGCGTCTGACAGACCCTCAGACAATCCAGAGTGCCGAACGATTCTTTCAGCTACCCCGGTGATTAGCAGGCATTTCGTTTTTTCTCCGCGGGAACGTTGTCAGCTGACATCTCCTTCCGCTAGAGTAGCAGTACCCGTTTTACCCTGTCCGTGCACTGTTTTTAGAGAAGAATACCGATCATGCCTCGTGTCATCTGTACTGCCAAAATGTGTGAATTCGGCCCACATTTCGAAATCCTGCAGGCCGCTGGTTTTGAAGTCGACACGGTTCCCACAGATGTCGATCTCCGCAAAGAACCACACCGCGTTGTCGAACAGGTTCAGGGCTACGATGCCATCCTCGCCGGTGCCGAAGTCTATTCCCGCGAAGTACTCGAACAGCTGCCCGACCTGAAAGTCATCTCGCGATACGGCGTCGGTTTCGATGCCGTCGATCTGGCTGCCGCCGATGCGCAAAACATTGTGGTCACCATCACACCCGGTGTGAATCATCACTCCGTCGCAGAACAGGCATTCGCTTTACTCATGGGCATCGCCCGCATGACACGCACGCAGGACCGCGCCGTTCGCAGCGGCGAATGGGAACGGGCCTTAACACCCCGCGTCTGGGGCAGCACCATCGGCATCGTCGGTCTGGGTCGCATCGGTCAAGCTGTCGCGACCCGCGCCATCGGTATGGGCATGCACGTGCTGGCCTACGATCCGTTTCCCAACGAGGAATTCGCCAAAGCACATCAGATCAAAATGCTCGGCCTGGAGGAACTGCTGAAACAGTCAGACTACGTCACTCTGCATCTGCCCGTGACCCCCGATACCGTCGACCTCATCAACCGGGATACCCTGGCCATCATGAAACCGGGATCCGTGCTGATCAATACGGCTCGCGGAGGACTGGTTGACGAAGTCGCATTGGTGGAAGCCCTGGAATCGGGGCATTTACGGGCAGCAGGACTTGATGTTTTCAAAAAAGAACCATTGCCTGTTGAAAGTCCCCTGATCAAACTGGAAAATGTACTGTTAAGCTGTCACACCGGCGGACTCGATCAGGAATCGCATCGGGACGCCTATGCGATGGCGGCTCAGAACATCGTCAAACTGCATCAGGGAGAATGGCCCGCAGAGTGTATTGTCAATCTGAAAGAGACGACTGGCTGGAAATGGTCTTGATCACTCACTTGCCTGACCTGGCGCAGCACAACCAGTCTGAGCAATACACTATTTGTATTACGGTCAGTCCCGTACTCAGCTTTCATGTATAAAAACTGGACGAATCCATTATGACAGCTCCTCACTCCAGTTTTTTGAAAATCAGTCCTCAGATTTCTGTTTTACCCCTGATTCATGGCAGTGGTGACTTTGCAATCGAAGTCCGTCGCGTGATGCTCAACAATGAGTTTGACTGCCTGGCGGTGCCACTACCCCCATCATTCCAGGAAAATGTCGAACGCGCCATCACCTTTCTGCCCAGTATTACTGCTGTGGTA
>JAGQQP010000029.1 GCA_020426085.1 Planctomycetaceae bacterium
GAATAGGTTTGAAAAAAGGACAGGAAAAATCTATCTTCGAGACATTCTACACTACTAAACAAAAGGGACTGGGCGTAGGTTTGTCTATCAGCCAGACCATTATCGAAGCCCATGGAGGAAAACTGACACCTCGTAGAAATAAACAGGGGGCCAGTTTCTTTATCACTCTTCCAGTAGCTCATGGAGATCGAAACAGTGATGACTGAAAATACAACCATTCAACAGGAAGCGACTGTCTTCGTTGTTGATGACGATCCCGCCATCAGAAAATCGCTCCGCTGGCTGATTGAGTCGGTCGGCTTGAAAGTGCAGACTCATGAACTGGCCAGCGAATTTCTGGAAAGTTACTCACCTGATATTCCTGGTTGTCTGGTCCTGGATGTCAGAATTCCCGGCATGAGTGGTCTGGAATTACAGGAAAAACTGCGAGAACAGGGCTACGACATCCCGGTCATTATTGTCTCTGGTTACGGCGACGTTCCCATGGCAGTGAGAGCCATGAAAGCTGGAGCCATCGATTTTCTCGAAAAACCTGTCAGCGATCAGGTACTGCTGGATTACATTCAGAAAGGCATCGAAACCGATATCAAAAACAAACAGAACCGGGTACAGAACCAGGATCTGATGGAACGCAAAGATTTACTGACCCGCCGTGAACGGGAAGTGATGGAGTATGTCGTCGCCGGCTTCTCCAGTCGTGAAATTGCTGAAAAACTGAATGTCAGTTTTAAAACCGTCGAAGCCCACCGCGCCAAAATCATGAAAAAAATGCAGGCTAAAAGTGTACCGAAACTGATTCAGATGGATCTCCAGATCAAAGATGTTCCCGAGTACAACCGGGACCATTGAGGCTTTGAATTTGCCTCCGATTCCGTAATAATCAATTCCGTTACCAATCTCTTTCAAACTGCTCTATGAAATTCTCCGGGAACCATTTTGAACAATCATACTGAACTGGCATTAAACGGCGTTCCCATTTGTGATACGTTCGCGGAAGCATTTACGACTGTCGGCACACGAATCATCGTGACTGCTCTCACTGAAGCCTGGGTCAGAATCGCAGCAGCCGAAGTCACCGGTTATGCCACCAGTGTAATTGCCTGTGATGCGGAAGCCGGCGTGGAGAAATATCTCTCCCCTGCAGAAAGCCCCGATGGTCGCCCCGGGGTCAGCCTGATGTTCTTTGCCTTCAGCCAGTCCGCCCTGGAAAAAGCGGTTACTAACCGCGTGGGACAATGCATTCTCACCTGCCCGACCACCGCCTGTTTCTCAGGCTATTCATCTGAAGATCCGGAAAAGAACATCGCGCTAGGCAGCCAACTTCGATTTTTCGGAGACGGTTTCCAGGTCTCCAAAAAATGGGCAGACCGCAGGCTCTGGCGAGTGCCCGTGATGGATGGTGAGTTTGTCTGCGAAGATCAGACAGGGACCTTCAAGGGGGTCGCCGGCGGGAACCTGCTCATCTGCGCTACCGATCAGAAAAGCGGTCTTCTCGCGACAGAAGCAGCCGTCACAGCCATGCAGCAGATTGATCTGACGATACTCCCTTTTCCTGGAGGCATCGTACGCAGCGGCAGCAAAGTCGGCTCCCGCTATGCAAAACTCAAAGCCAGCACCAACGACGCCTATTGCCCGACATTACAGGCACAGACGACATCGGAATTACCGGAGGGAACCGGTTGCGTCTACGAAATCGTGATTGATGGTGCCGCATTTGAACCCGTGCAACAGGCGATGCAGGTCGGACTGCATACCGTCTGTCAGCAACCAGGGGTCCTCCAGATTACCGCAGGAAACTATGGCGGCAAACTGGGCAAACATCACTTCCATCTCAAAGACCTGATCGACAACGATCAAGTCTGAGAGATCATCAACAGCACTTACTCTTCTTCCCGGAAACTTTCGGAAATCAGCATTTCCTGCTCGAACTGGTGGCTGCGCCCTGAACCGGTCGCCGGGCTGGCACTGGCGGGACGGTACACGCCTTTCAACGGATGGCGGCCAAACAGATTGCCTTTGAAGCGACAATACATGAACCGCCAGGCCCCCATGTTTTCAGGCTCTTCCTGCACCCAGTACACGGGCGTCCCTTCCGGGAATGGTGCCAGCGCCTGTTCCAGTTCCTCTTTGGGAACCGGGTAGAGCTGTTCCATCCGGATGATGGCCACATCGTCCCGTTCCGTCTGTTTACGGTGCTCACTCAGGTCGTAGTAGATTTTACCGGTACACAGCAGAATGCGTTTCACCTTCTCCGGTTTCAGATCTGTCGTATCGCCGATCACTTTGATAAAGGATCCCGAACTCATCGACTTGAAGCTGGAAACCGCATCACGGTGCCTTAACAGACTCTTGGGCGTCATCACAATTAAAGGCTTCCGCCACTTGCGAATCATCTGACGACGCAGCAGGTGGAAAAACTGATCGGGCGTAGTCGGCATCGCGATCTGGATATTACTTTCCGCCGCCAGTTGCAGAAAACGCTCAAAGCGGGCACTGGAGTGTTCCGGGCCCTGTCCTTCAAAACCGTGAGGCAACAGCATGACAATGCCGCTGTACCGCTGCCACTTGTCTTCGGCACTCACGATAAACTGATCGATAATCACCTGGGCGGCATTACAGAAATCACCAAACTGGGCTTCCCAGATGATCAGACCATCCGGACAGTCCAGACTGTAACCGTAATCAAAGCCGAGTACGCCTGCTTCGGAAAGCGGGCTGTTCACAAATTCGACCGGCCCCTGTCCTTCAACCAGATGCTTGAGCGGCGTATATTTTTTACCGGTTTTGACATCATGCAGCACGGCATGACGATGGCTGAATGTGCCGCGCTGTGCATCCTGCCCACTGACTCGGATTCGATACCCTTCTGTCAGTAACGAGGCAAATGCCAGTGCCTCAGCTGTTCCCCAGTCAATTTTGCGTTCTCCGTCCGCCATCTCCTTACGAATTGCCAGCAGACGCTGGATCTTCTTGTGAGGAGTAAAGTGTTCGGGAACCTCGGTCTGCTTCAAGAGCAGATTCTTCAGGCTTTTCTCTGGAACGCCCGAATCAATCTGGTCAGCCGGTAGCTCGCGACCGCCCCGGTATCCGGCCCAGATCCCTGCAGGCAGTTCCACCGTATGAGGATAATTTTCGACCCGGGCCGCAGCCAGTTCGGACTCCAGATGAGAAACACTTTCATCCTGCAGTCGATCGCCGTCCTCTTTTGTCACAGACTTCCGTTCCAGCATGCGCTGCAGGAAGCTGTCGCGCACTGAAGGACGCTTATTGATGATGTCGTACATCAGAGGCTGCGTGAATGCCGGCTCATCCCCTTCGTTGTGTCCACGGCGACGATAGCAGTACATGTCAATCACAACATCACGGTGGAATTCCTTGCGGAAATCCATCGCCAGCCGCACAACCTGGGCAACCGCTTCCGGATCTTCCCCATTCACATGAAAAATGGGAATCTGCAGCATTTTTGCCACGTCAGTCGCGTAGGTGGAGGAGCGACTCTGTGCCGGATCTGTGGTGAAACCAATCTGGTTATTGACGATCACATGTATCGTGCCCCCCGTACGGTAGCCACGCAGCTCACTCAGGTTCAGGCTCTCCTGTACAACCCCTTCCCCGGCAAATGCAGCATCACCGTGAATCAGCAGGACCATCCCTTTGGTTCGATCAATATTCGCCCAGCGATCCTGTTTGGCACGCATGCGACCCATTGCAACCGGATTCACAAATTCCAGGTGGCTCGGGTTAAAACAGAGTGTCAGGTGCACATTGTGACCAGACTCGGTCATCCAGTCGGAACTGTATCCCAGGTGATATTTCACATCGCCGCGGCCGACACTCATTTCGGGGACAGAGTCTTCGTATTCGCGGAAAATTTCGCGCGGCTTTTTCCCCATGATGTTGGTCAGAACATTCAAGCGACCCCGGTGTGCCATCCCAAAGACGATTTCGTCAACTCCCTGCTCACCCGCTTTTTCAATTGCCAGATCCAGCAGAGGAATCAGACTCTCGGCCCCTTCCAGTGAAAAGCTTTTCAGGCCGACATACTTTTTCTGAATGAACTCTTCAAACACGACCGCATCGGTTAAACGCCGCAGGATTCGCAACGACTCCGGACGCTCGAACTTCAGGAAATTCGCGGTGCTTTCCATCCGGTTCTGCAGCCACTTCCGCACACGCAGACTGTCGATATGCATGAACTGCGCACCGATGGATCGACAGTAGGTGTTTCTTAACCACTGGATCATCTCCCGCAGGGTGCGCTGCTTCGGGCCGCCAAATGTGGACGTGGAAAAGACGCGGTCGTAATCCCGTTCCGAGAAATCGTAGAACTCGGGCATCAACTCAGGCGGCGTCGCCCGTTTCTTTCCCAACGGGTCCAGTGAAGCCAGAATGTGTCCGCGTACCCGGTAGTTTCGAATCAACTGGTCCAGACGCTCCTGGCGATCCGCGATTTTCATCGTCTGGCGATCGAGGCCCTCCCGTTCCTGTCTTCCGGGAGGGTTGAACATCGTATGGCGTTTGAAGGAAGGGCCGAAACTCGACTGACGGTTTCGAGTCGACTTCTGCGGGAACTGGGAGAAGTAATCCCGCCATTCCTCTGAAACGGAGGCAGGCGACTCCAGATAGCTCGTGTACAGCGACTCTACGAAAGTTAACGATTCCGAACTTAAATCGTTGATCATCTCTTCAGGCAGTTGATTGTCAGAGTGCCCGTTGCCTTCATGATAAAATGAAGCAGAATCTGGTTTGTCAAGCATTGTGCCCTCTCCGGGCTTAATTATGAATCCGGGCAGGCATACGCAGTGTCAACTCGACACGCAGGGGGATGCTCTGTCGCGAATACAGGTTTAAAACAGGTTTCTTTTACATTACCGTATTAGATCAGAGATTTAAAGCTCTCTACTCTAATAGACTTGCGCTGTCCGAAAGAAAGTTACCAAACTCGATTTCACTTTCCTACTCAACCGCTGTCATACTTTTATCCAAATTTTCAGGAAAAACCGGAAAATCAGGTATCAGCCAACTACCATTAATACGTCTGGAGCCGCCGATCATGCCAAAGCGATCCCATAAAAAAACCGGCACCGGTGTCTGATAACACCGGGCCGGCGGGTAAGCTTGATCTTATCTGATTGTATCTTACACACCTTTCCCGATGCAACAGGAAAGATGGCAATCAATGCTCAAATTAAGTCTGCTGACGAACAACTCGTTTACGGATATCTGTTTCCAGAACACCAAATGCCTGCTCATGACGCTGTAAAGCCATTGAGAGAGCACTCAGCAGACGCTTGGCGGTGTAATGGTTCAGAATGATCCGCTGACCGACACTGATCTCAGTGTTGGCAGGATCCAGTGGCTGAGGATTCAGACCCAGATCCAGAATCAGTTCTTCTGGTGTGCTTGAGACACGACAGAAGTTCGCGTAGCTCGCAGTCACATTGCTGTCATTTACTTTGACCTGTTGCTGAGCTGGAGCTGCTGCCTGTTCTGCAGCTGGTTCTGTTGTCTCATCAGCTGGTTTGTCATCTTTCTTAGCACTCACGCTTTTTTTCTCCTCAATGTGATACAAAATCTTAAGAAGTAATGGTTCCAGAAATGTGGGACCTGAACTGATTTGAAATGAACTTCACCCTGATACTTCGGCAGTTCACCCCGAAAAAACTTGATAATTTGTCCTGACTGTTCTCAAGACATCTGAAACATACCATTGCATTGTTCAGCATTCAAGAACAGAAAGCACAGACTTTAAAACTCTTGGAATACAAGGTGTTAGCGTTTATGAAAATGACTGCATGTTGACAAAACGCAACTCAACACCCCATCTACCCTACAACTCTCAGATCATGACTATTTAAGAAAAAAGGCCCTGATGCCAGCTCTCGCATACACACCAGGGCCTGAATTCAACGTAGACTGCTTAAAGTATAGGACCTGCCCAGTCTGAGAAGACTTCGTCAAAATCGGCATCGATTTCTTCGCTCAGACCTGCCAGATCCAGATCTCCGGTTTCCAGATCAACCAGATCTGAAAGGTCGAGTTTTCCGCCATCAACGATCGAGAGACCGTTCAATCGCAGATCACTGATCAGCTCTTCGCTTAAGCCTTCCAGAACAGTCAGATCCAGTTCATCCTGTTTCTGAAGCAGATTATTGAAGAACTGACTCAGTACAGGCTGAATCGACTCATTACCTGTCAGCAGACTGCTGGTAACATCAAATACGACCGGAGACAATTCATCCAGAGGTGCGATGACAGTCACTGGCGAATTCTCATTCTCTGAAGTCTGTGTCGCTGGTGGCTCTGCTACCAGAGGCAAGCTTGCCATCAGAGGAGCATTGATACCTACCAGAATCTCATAGCTGCCTGAAGCAGCGGCTTCGTGAGCAGACTGAAGAATCAAAGTATCCAGAATCGATGGCAGTTTGCGAACGCCCGGATCCAGTGTGGCATTCATCACATCACCGGCATGAACTGTATCATCCAGGTGCAGACCATCATCGGTCAGGGTTGCTTCAAAGCCACTCCCCACGAACGTTAATGTTCCGCCCACTCCCGTTTGCACGAAACTTTCAAACGGTGCATACGTGTCTGTGAATCCAAGCACGTGGCCGATTTCGTGTAACAGAACCGTTAACAGGTCATAGTGACCGGCGGCAGCAGAACCTGCTTCAGCCGTGTATGCCACGCCCCCTTCCAGTTCTGTATCACTGAAGGCAGAAGAATCAAGATCCGAATACCAGCCCAGACCGGCGGCATTATCATCCAGAGTTACAATTCCCGAGACCGGACGGCCTTCCGAATCGACACCAGTAATCTGACCTTCACCCAGTTGAGTTCCTCCCAGGTTGGTGATGACCAGTTGGATATCCAGAGGCTCATCCAGTCCCAACGCATCCTGCCAGATTCCCAATGCTTCATCCATCACCTGATCGATTGAAGAATCACCAGTGATATCGGTCGTCTTACCGTACCAGCGTTGCAGGAAGTTGGCAGGATAGATCACTTCCCTGTCGCCACCTTTATGAACTCCGTAGTTGGTCGCCAGTAAACTCAGATCCCGGTAGTCAACTTTACCGCTCTTATCAGCATCCAATGCCCAGACATAAGGAGAATCGGCATCGAGTACATTCTGTCCGTAAATGGACGTCAGGATGATCAGATCGCGGTAATTGATGATATCATCATCGTTCACATCGTAAGCAATCGCCCACAGATCGGTATCAGGGGCATCACCCACAATCAGAGTCGTCTCGGCATCATTGAATAAGGTGACGTTGACGTTACTGAGAGACAGTCCCAGGGCATGAGGTCCGATAAATTTGTCTTCGAAGTCGATCGAGACATCATCCTGGGCCAGTGATTCGAACTTGACCCGAGCCAGCAGAGCCTTTTTACCGTTACCGATTTTATCGTCATTGGCGAGCCCACTGAGGCCGGTCACAACTCCCGTTGTATCATCAATCACAGCTGTTCCGGAGGCGGTAAAAGCACTGCCAAACTCAATCTCTGTCGCCGTAAAGAAATTCGTGTTGTAATTCAAATCGGCAATGGCAGCAGCAATACTTCTCGCATCGGCTGTCTCCACATAAACTTCCACCCAGAATGAACTCCATTCGTCAATCCAGGAGTCGCTGACGGGCAATGCGGAGGTCTGTCCTCTAGGGTCCAGTTCCGTCTGATTGCGAACCACGACCAGATCGACGGCCGTTCCCTCTTCCAGGGGAGCGTCAGCTACAATCGACTGTGTTCCGTGTAAAGGAGCCCCACCGTTTTCTACGGTAATCGTCAGATCGTAGGAACCGGTTGCTGACTCATCGGCTGCACCAGAACCGACACCAGTCGTCGCGTCATAATCACTGTTATCCCACGCAGACAGTCCAATGTAATAAACACCAGCGGACGTTGCTGTATAGCTGAAGTAAGAATCCAAGCTACCAAGATCGAAGATATACTCATCAGGTACGTTATAGTCGTCGTCTGAGACTCCATTATTACCATCAAGCGAACTACCTGATCCATCCAGTAGCCCCGTCGTGACAGCGGCCCCCGTTGAATCAAACAGACGAAGTATGCTGTCCAGCCCGGTATTAATCACGTCACCGTCTACATCAACTGTGACAGTATCACCGACCCCCAACGTGATTTTATACAGATCCACATCCTGGGCAGGGTCACCCAGCGAACTGTTATTGCCGACGATTCCCTGATAGACCTTCGTCCCAGTCATAGATGAGGTTAATTCCGTGTCCACGGCAGTTGTAATCGTGTCACCGGCTTCATCGGTATCTTCCTGGTTCACATCGAACCGGGCAGTCGCCGAACCAACCAGATTCAACACGATATCATCGCCACTTTGTGTTGTGAACGAGAGACGACGGCTGATGGGAATTGTCAGTACATAACCAACTGTTGCATTCCCGGATAATGTCGCATGACTCCAGTCTGGTACTCCAGCAGGAATGCCCGTCACGGGATCAATGAACGTCATTGTCTGGTCAAACGTAATCTCAGAATTTGAGTCGACTACGGTATCACTAAAATCAGGCAAAGAAATCATGGAGTCAAGTTGAGCATGAGTTAATTGCCAGTCTTCCGTAATATCGAAGTTGCCAGAACCATCAATCGTCTGCTGACTGGTCAGCACCTTGGCAATCACATCGCGAATCGCCATATTCAATTCACCAGAGAAGGGACCGAATACATTTGGAATCAATTGATCGCCGACCAGGCCAAAGTCGGCCAGATCCACGAGAAGAGAGTAATCCTCTGACTGGAAACGATCCGGCCGGGCAATTCCCGAAGGATTGAGATCAATACGAGAATCGACAATCTGAATCGTGCCCGGGTTATTCACATCATCGAACACCACTCCGATACGACCACTGATACTGGTCGTATCCAGCCCGGCAGACTGCTCACTCAAGTTGATGTCGACGCCAGCATCATATACCCCGTTGTGATTGTTATCGACGAACCCTGAAACAGTCAGGTTACTCGCATCTGTCTGAATCATGAACTCATCAGGAACAACATGCTGTACGGAAGTATTCGTAATGGTAATCTGACTGAAGTCGATACTGTTTCCACGAGAAATTGAGTCGGTTCCTGCAATCAGATCGGTCGGATCAATGGTAAATTCAGCTGGATCTCCGCTGGCCGTCTCACTGGTTGCAAAAAATTCTGCAAATCCCATGCGGGCATACCCGTTCGAGGTAAAACCAGGCAGAATGGTCGTCCCGTTGATATTGGGAATGATACCATTACCGTAATCAATCGGATCATGTGCACTGAAGAGACCGAATGGTGATGAAAATGTGAAATCGACATAGTTCAAATCGGCCTTCGTTGTATCCCAGACCATATCCAGGATCGCAGCAGAAAGCGAAGCGGTCTCAGTTGTCTGGCTGGCAAAAACCTGTGCCAGTCGATCACTGATCCAGAGCTCGACAACATACGAATTACCCTGCAATACAGTCGTGATTCCGGTAGGCAGGCTGTCAACCCCATCCACTTCGGGTGAAACTTCAATATTTTCACCCCCCAGTTTCGTTGTACCACCAGGAGTTCCGGTATTGACCACAACCTGAACCGCCAGCTGACCGGCATACAGTTTATCAATCAGAGCACTTGTCAGACCTTCACCCGCGGTCCAGGTTCCTGACAGGATTTCATTCGTGGCATCAACAGTGGTTCCATTCACGCTACCATTGTTGAAGATGGTATGGACAATCGCGTTGCCGTTTGAAGTATCGATAAACCGGACTGAAACCAGATCATCTGTGCTGATACCGGGAGTTTCAGTTCCGTCGACGTCCAAGCTGTCATAAGTTGACAGGAAGATCGAATAATCCAGATCCTGCAACCCGTTGGTCAGCTGGAACCGTCCACCACCACTAAATGCGGCGAGATCCCCCGAAGCGACTTCGACTGTGAATGAGGTGAAATCGCGGCCGGAAGATTCAAACTCACGGGCAATCAACCGGATATCAAATGTCGCCTGCGGATCAGGAGTCAGTGTAAACGTACTCGTTACATCCGGGGAAAGGGTGTCATCAGAATGGGCAGTGACCGTAATCACCAGAGGCAGACGCACCTGTTCTGAACTGTAATCTGTATATGTGATATTCAAATCACTGCCTGAGATTGCAACATTTGCCCAGAAATTGGCTGGCAACGAGTCACCGGGATTATCACCGAAGACATGCGCCTCCACAGTATAAGTCACCGTATCGGCGGCATCAGGATCATTGAAATGCTGATCCAGGTCAATCGTTTCCGGCGTCAGTCCATCTCGGGTAAGATCATCAAGTTCGTCTGTCACTACCAGTAATTTATTACTTCCCGTTACGGTCACCGTGACAGTCGCAGTGTCGGTGCTGTTACCATCTGAAATCTGATAGGTAAAGGTATCTAAGTCGGTATCGGTTGGTAATACCAGATCATTGAAATTGCCATTCGGATCGTAGGTGACTGTTCCATCCAACTGCAGAGTGACTGTCGCCCCTGATGCCAGAAAAATCGCATTCCCAATCGTTGCCGTCTGGCCATTGAGTTCAAGTACGGTCAGGGGATCAAGGTCCACATCAGTATCATTGTTCTGAATATCAATGTTTACCGTTTCGTCTTTAGGAACAGTTGAAGTATCGTCAACCGCATCGACGGGATCGTTGACCCCTGTGACGGTAATATACACAGTCCCGGTGTTGCTGGTTCCAGTGTGACTGTCGATGGCAGAATAAGTAAATGAGACGACCGTGGTTTCGCCTGCTGCCAGAGACTGGAAGTCCGTTTCTGGATCGAATGAGAATGAACCGTCATCATTATTCACGACAGAACCTTCACCAGCATAGGTCGGTGAAATGACATAGGTCAGTGAGTTCACGTCGTTATCACTATCCACATCGTCTCCATCAAAGAAACCAGTGATCGCAGAACCATCTTCGACCGCGTTATAGTTGACATCATTGACAGTCGGAGGATCGTTCACGCCGGTCACGGTTACAGTGACCGTTCCCGTGTTGCTCACAAGACCATGACTGTCAGTAGCCGTATAAGTGAATGACACTTCTCGCGTCTCGCCAACATACAGATCCTGGAAATCGGAACCTGGATTAAACGTGAAGGTACCATCACCGTTCGAAGAAGCGGTCCCTTCACTCGGCTGTGCCGTGATCGCATAGACCAGGGAGTTGGCATCATCATCGTTATCCACATCGTCAGCCAGTACGCCGGTGGTGACCGTACCACCATCTTCGGTCGCGGCAAGGCTGTCAGCCGCGGCTGTCGGAGTATCATTTACCCCCGTTACCGTGACGGTGACACTGTCCGTGCCGCTGACGGCACCATGCGAATCGGTCGCGGTATAGGTAAACGTAGCCAGACGGGTTTCCCCTTCTGCCAGGTCCTGGAAATCGGAACCGGGATTAAATGTGAAGGTCCCGTCATTATTATTGACCACGGTTCCTTCTGCGGGATCGATTGTAATCGTGTAAGTCAGGGTTCCCTGATCGTCGTCCAAGTCAATGTCATCACCGGCGAAAGAACCGTCAACTGTAGGTCCATCTTCCACTGCAGAAATACCCACTCCTGAGACAGTCGGTGCATCGTTCACACCGTCGATTGAAATGGATACAAAGGCAGTATCAGTCGCGCCCTGTAAATCTTGAATTTTATAAGTGAAGTTGTCACCTGTCAGATAATTCAATCCGAGTTCTTCATAGGCACCATTCGGGTTATAACTGAAAGTCCCATCGCTGTTGACCGTCAATAATGCACCGCTGCCCAATGTTATCTCCTGGTTCACATTGACAGCCAGGCCATTGACTTCGACAATCGTGAAACTGTCGCTGACATCCACGTCAGAATCCTCACCATGATTATTATCAGCGAAGAGGTCTCCAGTGATGGTGGTATCCTCGTCTGTACTCAACTCATCACCCTGGGCAACAGGAGCATCGTTCACGCCATTAATGGTAATCTTCACGGTCGCCGTATCAGTGCCGCCTTTACCGTCATCAATCGTGTAGGTGAAGGTGTCCGTATCGGATTCATTGACGCCCAGCCCTTCGAAGGCACCATTGGGATTATAGTCAAACGTGCCATTCGCCCGAATGAGTACAGTGGCTCCCGAGGCGAGCGTGAAAGCACTGCCCACCGTTCCGGTCGTCATTCCCTCGCTGATTCCTGTTACAGTGAAGGAGTCACTCTGATCGACGTCGCTGTCAGCACCGTTTCCGGTATCGGCAAACAGATTGGCATTGAAGATTGCTGTATCTTCATCTGTCGTAAACTCGTCATTTTCCGCCACGGGGGCATCGTTCACACCGTTGATCGTGATCGTCACGGTCGCTGTATCAGTCCCTCCATTACCGTCATCGATGGTGTAGGTAAAGGAGTCGGTGGCTGATTCGTTCACAGAGAGATATTCAAAAGCACCGTTCGGGTTGTAGTCAAACGTGCCGTCTGCCTGGAGAGTCACAATCGCACCGGAGGCGAGGTTAAACGCACTCCCCACGGTTCCCACCGTCATACCTTCATTGATACCAATGACAGTCAGAATATCACTCCCATCGATATCACTGTCAGTACCACTGCCATTGTCAGTGAGGACATAGCCGCCGACGAGGGGCGTATCTTCATCCGTCAAGAACGCATCATCCTCTGCCACAGGAGCATCGTTCTGACCATGGATTGTGAATGTCACACTTGCGGTATCTGTGCCGCCGTTACCATCACTCACGGTATAAGTAAAGGTTTCGGTCGTCGTCTCACCGGCAGCCAGAAATTCATATTTTCCATCAGGATCAAAGGTAACTTCTCCATCTGACTCGACCCTCACTTTTCCACCGGCTCCGATGGTAATATAGTTCCCCACATTCCCTGCGGAACCATTCACCTCCGTCACGGTCAGAGTGTCGTTCTCCACATCGGTATCATTGTAAAGTACGCCCGGTGAAAGAATAGTAAGACTTGCACTTTCAAAATCATGATCAAATTCATCGTCTACGGCAACCGGGGCATCATTGACCTGAGTGATTGTGACCGAAAATGTACTAGTGGCCGATAGATTACCGGCAACATCAACTGCCCGAATTTCGATATCCCTTGTTCCATGGGCGTCTGCTACCGATTTCAGAATCAGATTTCCCGTAGAGAAATCCACTTCGACGAACGCTTCGGTCATACTGACCACCTGATAGCTGAGCGGAGTCCCTCCATTCTGGTTGAAATAATTGCTCAACGGTCCCAGGTCAATATCTTGAGCCGTGGGAAGATCAACAGAAAAATCTTCATGTGTCGTCTGATCAAGAATCGGGGCGCCAACAGTTGGATCAGTTTCATCCAGCACAAATGAGATATCAAATACCCCCGGGGCACTGACATTATCGTGCTCGTCCACGGTCATGAAGTGCAGTGTGTGGACGCCCCCTTCCAGACCTGATCCACCATTCATACTATCAAGGTAATTCAGATCATTACGATAGAGGGTAAATGTTCCCCCGCTGGCGCCGCCGGAAAGTTGCCCGAAGATATTCACATAGCTGCCCCCATCCAGGGAGACTTTGAATTGCGTGATCAGACTCTCATCGGTCACGGTTCCCACAATCTTCAGTTCGTTGGTGATGCCATCCGAATCAGAGATTCCGGAATCGACTTCCAGACCGGCATCCACAACCGGTGCATCCTGGTCACCAATCAGCTGCAACTGGATCGGCGGGATATTCCGGTTAGAGCTCATCATCTGCAGGTCATAGTTATCGACATCACCGTCTTTGTCGCCATCGTATGCTGCTGAATAGAAGTTCGTGGAAGGATTCAGCCCCATCTGCTGAATCAGAAACTGGGTGGTGTAGTGATTGTACCCGAACAACTGCTGATAAGATGCAGCCATGGCGTACTGGTATTCCGTATCAGAAACCGACCCGTTTCCATTGGAGTCACCAGGCAGGAAGACATCAATCACGAATCCGCCCGTGGCTGAATTCTGACCACGGACCAGCAGCGAGTATTCACCCGGTGCCAGTGTGGCCAATGTCAGCGAATTTCTTGTGCCGGCATGATCATTTTCAGCCAGATTCAAAGGAATCACAGCATTTGTGCTGGTATTAATGATTCGAATCGCAGCGGGATTGAAGTTTGAGCCTGCTGTCGCATGCACTTCAAAACCAAGCGTCGGTGAGCTGCCTGGCCCGACATTCAGGAGTAATTCTGTCGTATCATTTGGCTGATTCACAGAGCTTTCAAGAGAGGCCAGAATATTGCTGGCAAGCAATGTTCGATCTTCAAGCCTTTCGACGTGGCTTGCATATCCAATCGGACGTGAGATCCGAAATGGCAATCGACGAGTGAATTTGCGAGTAGATTTACGGCCAAACAATCTTTTCAGGCACTTCATAGGATTTTTACTCGTATCAGTTTCTGGTATTGGTCAGTTAAAAACCGGAATGATCAGTGAGGGATTTTTACTGTCAAAATAGACACATACTTTGACGATTGCATGCATTAAACCTAACAGTCAACTGTCCGTTCATTAAAAGGATTTTCTTTTTTTGAATACGAGACTTTGGCTCAAGATCGCAGGTATTAATGCATGTAATGGAATATCTTTGCCTATGAACCTACTAATTGCAATTAATAAAATGGCAATCTGCGCTGTTTAGGAATCCTGGTTCGGATTGTAGGACTGTCATGAAGGTCGGGGCAGAAAAACACATTCTGTTCAGTAACAGGTTTGGGTTGGTCTGGTGCCTGAAAGCAACATATATGTTCAACTTATGAAACATCAATGACACGTTTCCTGAAATCAATTCGGACTCAGAACTCAGAAGAGTTTCTCCTCTTACACATGAAAACATTCCCCACTGCCTCATATACACACCACTTTTAGTGTTCATTCAGTACCCTAATTAATCAATTCATAAAATGGGTAATTGAAAGGCGAGAGTAGCGTTTAAACCATAAAATCAGCGCAAAGACATGAGTTATCAAAGAATTAGAGTCGGATCACGCAACCAGAAAACCGAAAAGGATAGAGGAACTTTAGTTCCGGTAACGTACAGCTGCAGGCGGATCTGAATGAAGAAACAACCTGTTTGAGAAGAATGAATGGTCGTGGCTGAAGTAAACCATCTATTTTCCTCAAATGGATTCGTGAATCCTGGATAACCAACAGACAAACAAAACATATATACGACACATATGTTTACAAAATCGCCAGTCTATCGCACGAGTTGGAATAAGATGCGAATTAAAAAAATCACACAATGGATTGTAACTGCCTTGGCGATCAGTGTGCCGGCAACCGGTTTTAGCCAGCAATATGAGGTTGAAACGGCAGAATCAGTGTCTGATCTCCAGGCTGAAGCAGAGAGCATGTATCAGCCAGTTTCGCTCTACATGCCAGACACACAAAGCTGTGAAACGACCGATCCGGGAACCGCCAACTGCGTGAATGAGATGTGTCTGCCGGAATGTCAGTGCTGCAATTTTCTCGATCAGTTCCTGATGAGTCACTCGCCGGTTTACCCGTCGATGAGATCGAACCGCATCCAGGTAGGTGGGTGGATTGATCAGGGATTTACAGGTAACTTCCAGAAACCAACCAATAATTTCAACCTGCCTGTCACGTTTAATGACCGCTCCAACGAATACCAGATGAATCAGCTGTACCTGTTCATGGAACGCCAGGTGAATTATGGCGGCGATGAAATGGACTGGGGTTTCCGGGCTGACCTGCTGTACGGTACCGATTATTTCTACACCACCGCACTGGGACTCGAAACCGAATCCGATGGATCACCACACTGGAACAGTGGAAATGGTCCACGCACCAGTGGTGGCAACACTTACGCCATGTACGGACTGGCAATGCCGCAACTTTATGCCGAAGTATATGTGCCCTGGCTGGAAGGGGTCAGCATTAAAGCAGGACACTTCTATACCCCGATCGGATATGAAAAAGTAACTGCACCAGATAACTTCTTCTATTCTCACTCCTATACGATGCAGTATGGTGAGCCATTTACTCATACCGGTATTTTGACAACCTTCCAGGTGACAGAGCAGTTACAGTTACTTGCCGGTGTTGCCCGCGGCTGGGATGCCTGGGAAGACCCCAATGATGATGCGGAACTGCTGGCTGGAATCGGCTGGACCAGTGCCTGCCAAGACACCAGTATCAACCTGACGCTGACTTCTGGAGATCAGGACAATGGTGCCAGCAACACCGCTAACCGCACGCTGATCAGTTTTGTGCTGTCACATGAATTCACTGACCGCCTGACCTACGTCTTCCAGAGTGATTTTGGAAT
Organism: Planctomycetaceae bacterium; assembly: GCA_020426085.1. Lineage (GTDB taxonomy): Bacteria > Planctomycetota > Planctomycetia > Planctomycetales > Planctomycetaceae > Gimesia. The sequence continues at coordinate 16,314 of JAGQQP010000029.1, forward strand.
TCAGGACAACGGAACCATCAATAACCAGCTCCAGGTAGTTCCCGCCAAGTGGTATTCGTTCAATCAATACCTGTACTACGATGTAACTGATACCTTTGCCGTCGGAACCCGATTCGAACTTTTCCGCGATCAGAATTTCTCTCGCGTCCTGCAGTTGCCTGAACCGTTATCCTCCGGTGGAAATTACTACGAGTTGACTTTGGGTGCCAACTGGCGACCTCACCCCTGCGTCACGGTTCGCCCCGAACTGCGTTTCGACTGGTCAAACACACAGGCAAACTTCTTCGGAAATACTGTGAAGCCTTATCGCACCTTCCAGTCGGATTACCAGGTCCTGCTGGGCGGCGATGTCATCATCCGCTTCTAATTATG
>JAGQQP010000002.1 GCA_020426085.1 Planctomycetaceae bacterium
AAATCACGGTTCCCGGCCAGTCAGGGCAGACGACATGATTTTCACTGGTCGCTCCCAGCAGACAGGTTTCCGCCATCAGCACAACGCCATCCAGTCGCTGTTGTGGTTGATGATGGCTCGTGAAATCGAGACAGGCGGAAGCGCTCAATGCGGTCGGCTGTCGAAATGTGAGCACTGTATCTGTATTCAGTCTAAGCGCCGCCTGATCCGTGAGCAAGACACGATCATTGACAGCACGTTGATTACAGAAAACAGGAGCCAGCGCTTCCAGAAAATAATTCTCTCCGGAGCGGATAATTGAGGCATGATGTCGCGACAGGTTCGCCAGTAATGACAGATCAGCCCAGTCAGATGCGAGACCGCCTGTCATTCCCGTTTCCCCCGGGCCTCCGATTCTCAGTGTCTCTGGTAAATAGACCAGGTACGTTCCCACTCCGTCAATCCACAACAGATAGCTCACGCCAGCAGAAGATTTCGCTGGATGATCCTGCCTGGATGATGAAGTGAAAAAGCCCAAGGTAATACTCCTGAATTCAGGAAGAGAGAGGCACGATTAGGAAACGATACACTCAATTTTAACGAATGATTTCAGCAAGTGGTCATTTAGAACGTTAATTTCGGATGGGATCACTCAGATTTTCATCCGCAGACACAACTGGCACGGGGCAGGCGGCTCTACTCCAATCCAAGAACCACCTGCCACCACTCGCGCCAATGTTGCATATTCACATCTGCGATTTACTGAACGGCAACTCGATCGCCAGACCGGGTTTTGAAGTATTCATCCATCTGTTTAACGACATCCCGCTTTTCTTCCACTTTGGTATCGACGGGAATCAGTCCAGTGAATTTTCCTTCTGCATCCAGCATCTTTTCTTTCACATCCAGTTGCTTGTTCAAGTCTTTAATCAGACTCTTGGCTCGCGTCAGCTGGGAATTATCAATCTCCAGGTTACTGACTGTTTCAGCCGCCTGTACCGATTTCAGACGTGCTTCCAGCTGTTCGATCTGAACTTCCATGTCCATCTTGGCTGACAGCATGTTTTCCAGCTTTTCGCGATTGGCATCCAGAGCCTTCTGGCGAGCCTTCAAAATCTGTTCGTTACGCTTCAGGGTGTCGGTCGCAACTTTATAACGATCAAAACGCTGTGCCAGATCGCTGCGAATGTCGTCTTTACTGTAAGTCCGACTTGCATACACAAACTGAGTCTCGTTTGACTCCAGATCGGATCGCAGTGTGAACATCGCTTCTTTCTGCTGTTTCATGGCGAGTTCTGCTTCATGAATTTCACTCTGCAGCGTTTCGACATCCACCTGCTGCTCTGCGATCACATGCATGCACCGACGAATGTCGGGCACCAGGTCCTCTACCATCTTACGCGCCCGGTCGACTTCGAAATCAACGGGTACTTCCGATTTGACCGCCTGTCGGACCGAACTGCCGGCAGTTTTCACATAACTCAATACATCGCGGCCAAACACGAAGGTCCCCAGCGTGGCCAGCACTGCAGCACCTATCACAAACTTTTTACACATGAAAATCATTGTCCTGACTCCCTCGTACAACAACAAATGTTCGATTCGGAACCGTAGGCCAAACCGATCGGCCACGTCACAGGGAGTTATTCGCCGCTCACATCAGGTTCTTGAAAGATTTTCAAAAAGATTGGTCGAAAAACAAAAAACGCTGTATCTCATTGATAAACAACGGGATACAGCGTCCAATATTCGCTCAGGCTGAAGCAGTTTCAGGCCTGCGGCAATGCCTTCAGGAAGAAATCGACAAAGTTCTGTGACATGATCCCTTTGATGTCTTCAGGGCTGTAACCCCGTTTTTCCAGAATGCCGGCGTACATCTCCAGATCGGCGATCGTGTCCAGATCGTGAGGAGTCTGCTCTTTTCCGAAACCGCCGTCCAGGTCCGTCCCCAGACCACAATGCTTTGCATTGCCTGCCAGCTGGCAGATGTGATCGGTGTGATTTGCAATATCTTCGACGGAAGTCGTCTTGGGATCGGAAACGCCAATCGTCCAGCCCGGTTTGATCATCCAGTTATCAAAGGCACATCCAATCACGGCTCCTCGTTCGATCAACGCTTTGATCTGCTCGTCTGTCAGCTGGCGGTCCGCATTCACCAGAGACCGGCAGTTGTGATGGCTGGCGAGAACCGGACCTTCATAGATTTCGAGCGATTCCCAGAATGATTGATCGGCAAGGTGCGTCACGTCAAGCAGCATCCCTACGCGATCCATCTCTTTTAGTAATGCGGGCCCCTGCTCTTTGAGTCCCCCTTCACTACCTGTTCCAAAACAGTAGGGACCGGGGCCGTAATGCGCGGGTCCTAAAATTCGCAGGCCGGCATCAAACCAGTCCCCGATCTGCTCGGGAGACAGAATGGGAGGTGCCCCTTCCATACTGAGAATGAAACCAATCGGAATCGTACTTCCTTCTTCACGGGCAACTGCTTCATTGGCTTCCCATTCGGCTACATGGCTGGCCAGTGTCTTACTGTCGGGGATCTCCCTTAAAACGCCTTTTGCCACCATCGCCCGGTAATAAGCCAGTTGCCCCATGGCCACACCGTAGGCGGCTTCTCTCGATTGATAATGCGTCAATGCCGCATCTTTGCGATGCAGTCGTGGCAGCAGCGTGGAAATCGTCATGCCCACGCCCCCTTTACGCAGGGCATGCCAGGAGACGGTCGCTTCGCCGGGGATAATGTTTTCAAACTGCCGTTCGAACTTGCGAATGTCGCTGACGGGTAATTCCAGGTCCCGGTTCCATTCACAGGCATTCCAGGCCATATCAAGGTGTGCGTCAAAAATCAGCATAAGATTCTCAATTCTAATAACAGGTGGGAATGATCCTGGTCGATCATTTCAAATCATGATGGTCCTGTAAATCAGGCATCAGTCGAGGCAGGAGTTTCAGGACCAGTTACTACAGTTGAATTTCCACTACAGGAACAGATTCCCGCAGCAAAGGAAAACCAGCCTACAATAAGCAGCGTCCCTCCAATCGGCGCAATGGCTCCCCAGAAAGTCTGACCACTGAGCGTCAAAACGTAAAGACTTCCGGAGAAAAAAATGATCCCCAGCAGAAAACACCAGCCGGCAAGATTCAACAGTTTTTTCTTCTGGGAAGTCAGCCCGGCAAATCCGACCAGCAGCAAGGCAATAGAATGATACATCTGGTACTGCGCGCCGGTTTTGAAATCGTTCAGATATTTCTGAGCTGCAGGAACTTCCACGCCGGTCACCGTTTTCACCTGACCGTCATATTTTTCAGCAAAATAGCCATCGATGCCATGAGCGGCAAAGGCCCCTAAGATGACGGCCAGTCCACCCAGGGCTGCACCAATGGTCGACCAGTTAATTGAACAACACGACATCCGCATCTCTCCCCGATTTAATGTGACTCCGATACTTCAGTATCACGAATATTATAACTCGATTTTTGTTCCCAACACTTCCAGAAACGCCGCCAGCCACTGCGGATGGGCCGGCCAGGCAGGCGCGGAAACCAGATTTCCATCCACGTGAACGCCATCAATGGGAGTTTCGACAAAAGTACCGCCGGAGAGAGTCACCTCGGGAGCACAGGCCGGGTACGCCGTACAGCTCCTCTCTTTCAACACACCGGCGGCCGCCAGTAACTGCAGACCATGACAGATGGCGGCAATCGGTTTGTTTTCCGTTGCAAACTGACGTGTGATCTCGAGCACACGTTCATTCAGACGAATGTATTCGGGAGCCCGTCCGCCGGGTATCAGTAAGCCAGTGTACTCGTCTGCATTCACTTCAGAAAACGTGGCATTCAACGTGAAGTTGTGCCCCCGTTTTTCAGAATAAGTCTGATCCCCTTCGAAGTCGTGAATCGAAGTGCGAATGATTTCGCCCGCTTTTTTATCGGGACAAACCACATCCACCTGGTATCCCACCATCGTCAATGCCTGGAACGGGACCATGATTTCGTAGTCCTCGACATAATCGCCTGTTAAAAACAGGATGGATTTTTTTGCCATTATCTCATCTCCTCTGTTGCTGATTTAACCTGCCAGCAGAAACACCAGCCGCGCCCCAATCATAAGTGCCACCGAGAGTAATAACCAGCCAAACTGCCGTCTCAACTGCAACCCTTTCAGCCGGGCATTCAAATCGGAACCCAGCCGGGCTCCCACGGTCCCTCCTACCAGCAGGGCAATCACAATCATGATATTAATGTTGCCATGCCAGGCATGGGCAATCGTAGATTGAAACGCCACAATCCAGACGATCACCAGACTGCAGGTGATCGCGCGGTGGGTGGAAATTCCCAGACCGAAAATCAGTACAGGAAACAACAGGATGCCCCCACTGATTCCCAGTAATCCGGAAACCAGCCCCAATCCCAGTCCAAACCAGGCAATCACCGGAATCGACAGGGGTCCCTCGACCAGAGAAGGAAACCGGGCCACAGGCGGAATCTGAAATCGATCCGTAAACAGGGTGCCTTTCAACTCAGAATCTTCGCGGCGGGCACTCCGCAGGGAGAGTACTCCCAGTCCAGTCAGCATGAGCAGATAAGCCAGCAGTACGACCAGATCCGCGACAATAATGTCTCTCCCATTAAGTACCACTGATGCAGACGATTTGGCATGTTCCAGAATTCCAGTGCCGGCAATCACGCCTAACAACAGCCCCCCGGTGATCACTAGGGGGAAAAACAGATCCCGGATAGAGATCTTTCGCGCCAGCAGGGATGTGGTCGCAGGTCCCAGTACCTGACACGCACTGGCGCCGACCGCCAGTTCCATCGGAATTCCCAGGACAATATTCAGGATGGGAACCAGTAGAAATCCACCACCGACACCAAACATGCCCGCCAGAAAGCCAATCAGTCCTCCGGCTGTGGAAATCAGAAAAAAATCGAACCATCCAAAACCCATAACGCCGCTGCCTCAGATCTGATAATCAGGGAAAATATAGTCGTCGTCTGAGCTGTCGTTCGAGCGATCCTGCCATTGATTGAAGATCCAGTTCACAATCACGCCCCATAATACGGGAATGATGATGCAGGCAATGATAAAGAAAATCTTGTCCAGCATGTGGTTGACCTTAATGGAGTTCAGATTGGTGTGCTTCGTGTTTAGAGGCTGCAGGCGTCTGCTGTCAAGTGTGAACAGTCGCTTCCCCGGAAATGTCAGTCGATCTTAGTTGTTTTTTCATACATTTTCTGAGAGCATGTACGTTCGTGAATCACCTCATCCTATCCACAGAGGTCCTGCCAATATGGGCGAACCAAACCAGGAATCCGATCAGTCGCTCCTCGAACTGATTCAGTTAAATCTGATTCGGGGTGTCGGCCCGCGGATTCGTCGAACATTACTGGACCAGTTTGGCAGCCCGGTGCAGATTCTAAATGCCTCCCGTCAGGAATTACTGAATGTCCCGGGCATCGGCACAAAACTGGCAGACGCCATTATCTATCGCGAGGCAAAATCGACCGCAGAAGACGAACTTCGCCGCTGTCGAGAAAATGGTTACCAGATTTTATTTGAGGACTTACCAGAGTACCCGTCACTTCTGAGAGAGATGCCCGACCCGCCTTCCTTACTGTATTGTAATGGAAACCTGTTGCCGGAAGACGAACTGGCGGTCGCCATCGTTGGTTCGCGGAAATGCACTCACTACGGACTACAGCAGGCAGAAAAGATCGCCGCTGCACTGGCCCGCGCCGGGATCACCATTGTCAGTGGTCTCGCCCGCGGAATCGACCAGGCTGCCCATACCGGTGCACTCAAAGCAGGGGGACGTACGATTGCTGTGATGGCAACCGGGTTGGCACACATTTATCCTCCCGAACATCGGGAACTGGCACAAGCCGTTGCCAGCCAGGGAGCCATTGTCACCGAGTTTCCCCTGGATCAGGCACCGGTTGCCGGCCTGTTTCCACAACGCAATCGCATTATCAGCGGGTTTTCCATGGGAGTGGTTTTGATCGAAGCCGGTCGCAAAAGTGGTGCCTTACATACTGCACGACACGCTTATGAACAGGGTCGCGAAGTCTTCGCTGTCCCCGGTCGCATTGATCATCCCGCCAGTGCCGGCTGCCATGATCTGATTCGTGATGGTGCCATGCTCGTCCGGGATGTCGATGATATTCTCGAAGGTCTGGGCCCGGCAAAGACGCCAGTGATGACCGCGCAGAACCGGGAAGTACATACTCCACGCGAACTCTCGCTCAGCGAATTTGAACGCGATGTTCTGAATCTGGTCACGCTGGAACCGCAGCATCTTAATGAAATCGTCCAGTCGAGCGAACTCGATTCTTCACGGATTCTGTCCACGCTGACGATTCTGGAAATGCGTAAAGTGGTCAAACGCCTGCCGGGAGGCTTCCTGGTTCGGGCAACAGGATGACTTCGATTCCCAAGAGCAGTTTTTCTTATTAACATCACAGCATGAATTCTCCATCTGAAGCAAGCGCCGCCGGCCAGGCCGTCTATTCCAAACGTATTTTATCGATCTATGATCTGTGGGTACTGGGTATTTCCAACTCCCTGATCTGGAAATGTCGCACGAAATCTATATTGAACTGGATGAACCAGAGCCTGACCGCAAATCACCTGGATGTGGGGGTCGGCACCGGTTACTACCTGGACCACTGCACGTTTCCGGATGCGAACGTCAGACTGGGCCTGCTCGATTTGAATCCGAACAGCCTCGCAGCAGCAGCCAGTCGTGCCGGTAGATATGCACCCGAAGTTTTTCAGGCGGATATCCTGCAACCATTGCCCGCTCAGCCACAATGTTTCGATTCGGTCAGTCTCAACTATCTCATTCATTGTCTGCCCGGCGAACTGGCTTCGAAGTCCATTCTGTTTGACCATCTCAATCCATGGCTGAATCCGGGAGCAATGATCGCAGGATCGACCATCCTGGCGGAAGGGGTTCCGCGCAGCCTGGCTGCCCGCAAATTAATGAACTTCTACAATCAGAAAAAGATCTTCTCTAACACATCAGACAGTCGGGATGAGTTACAATCTCAGCTCCAGAGTCGCTATACTGACGTGGAATTGAAAGTGACAGGCTGTGTGGCCCTCTTTCGAGCCCGATACGCTCCTTCTACGACAAAATGACCAGCATGGAAATTCGCGAGTTTGCAGAACAGGTACTCCTCAGTGATTCACTGGAAGAGAAACTGAAACCAGCCCCCCCGATTTTAACAGATAACAGCCCGGGCGAACCGCTGCGCGTCAAAGAACCGACACGACCAGCCAATCTGCAGTTCGCAGCCCCCCGCACGGCGCCCGCCATGCCCAAACCAGCCGCTTTGTTCGAACAGGATAAACGGGCGCTCGCCCATCACATTATGGCGAACCATGAACTGCAGGCACTGGAAGTGATGGCTTATGTTCTCTGCGCCTTTCCCGATGCACCAGCAGAATTCCGCCAGGGCATGTGCGCCATCATGGCTGACGAACAACGTCACACCCACATGCATAAAGAGCGGGCTGCAGTACTGGGCCTGGAGTTCGGTAGTCTGCCTGTAAACTGTTATATCTGGAAGAAGGCCCTCAGCTACGAAAGTCTGCTCGATTATCTGGCCGGCCTGCCTCTGACTTTTGAAGGACGCAATCTGGATCATACGGGAGAATTCGAACAGTACTTTCTGGATGCCGGGGATCAGCGGAGTGCGGCTTTGATGAAGGTCGTCTATCGCGATGAAATTCAACACGTCGCCTTTGGCCTGTACTGGCTGCGTCAGTTAAAGCCCGACCATCTCTCAGACTGGGATGCCTACGAACAACACCTGCACTGGCCCATCCGTGCTGCACTTTCCGTTGGCGATACCTTCAATCGAGAAGCACGCAGAGAAGCCGGTATGACAGATGAATTCATTGATCGGCTCTATCAGGCTGCTCACGCCGATGAGCCCCCCAATCACAAACCCAAAAAACTCGATTGAAATCGTGGGGAACCAGTAATGTCTCACCAAGATAGAGTCCGCTGGAATAAGGTGATCTTCGTCGACTGGCATGGCGTACTCTCACACGATCCTTTCTGGATGTCCATCCTTCACAATGAGCAACACCCGCTTCACATATCGCTCCTTGATGCAAGCAACAGACTTTTCAGGGAACAAGATAATCTCGTCCGAGACTGGATGCAGGGGGATCTTAATGTCAGCCAGATCGTAGAACATCTGCAGATTGAACTCGAGCCAGAATTCCCGCGTGACTATCTGATACAGAAGTCAGTCGATGACTGCCAGCTGATGCGAATCAACCCTCAATTAATACCGCTGTTACAGTCAGCACAAGAGACAGGCACAGCTAGCGTGCTGGCGACCGATAATATGGACTGCTTTCATGATGCCATTCAAACAGCCAGAATACCTTCAGCACCAGTGAGAGAGTCTGAATCAACTCCATTTAACACAATCTCCAGACTGTTCGACGATGTACTCTGCTCCAGCGAACAACGCATCTTAAAAAGCGAAGATCCTCAACACTTCTTTCAACGCTGGCTCTCTGCGCATGCCCTTGATTTCAGCGATGCCCTGCTGCTGGATGACCTGGAAAAAAACTGCAGTGCCTTCCGTACGGTTGGTGGCACAGCGATTCAGTGGAATACTGAATTATTAGAACAAGATGCAGGTAATTTTCATTCTGAGTTGAAAAGCTGGCTTCAAATTTCTTAATAGCAGAGAATTCTATTCATTCCTGTTGCTTCACCATCGAGAGTCAAATTAGACTATATCCAGATTTACAGTGACGTCTTCAGGGTTATTTGGATCAGGTATCATAGATTGAGAGACGTTCAGATGAAATGTGATGCGATCTAGAATTCAGATAATCGAGTAATCGCTCAGGAAACCGGTGTCTGTTATGTGGCCATTTTCAAAGACTGAGAACACCCGAGTATTTCACGGTATCTGCCCTGACTGCGGGAAAGATCTGAATGCTGTTCAACAAATCTGCAGAAACGAACTGCCGATTCTCACATGCTTGAATTGTTCAAAAACCTTTGATTATTCATACGATCCTGGACATGTTTTCCTGGAAGTGCAATCACAGCGAAGAGACTGTCGATTTTCACCAATGAAACAACTGCTGCGTGAAGCTCAGATCAAAAACCCCAAACTGATTCGAACACGCTATTGGGTTGTTTATGAATTAGCTGACGGCATCACTGTTTTTTACGATAGTGCAAACAAGCGGTATGACCTGCAAATGAAAGAACATCCACCTGTCACAACCGGCAGCATGCAAGAGGTAATCGATTTTCTAGCTGAAAACACTTAGCGAGCGTAGTCCTACTTCGCCGCTTTTTTCCTGCCCTGCTTTTTCCGTTTGACTTCCAGACTCGGATGCTTGGGACCGCCGCCTAAGTAAGGATGCTTTTCCAGTTCATCCCCCTGCCCCAGCTCGCGGGGATCATGGGTGGCTACCAGTTGCTGTTGGAGTTCTTTTGCCAGTTTCGCTTTGATCATCTGGTACATTGGAGAGGCGGCCACATTCTGCAACTGATCCGGATCGTTTCGCAGATCATACAGTTCTTCCGCCGGCAGTTTGCCAAACGCGAGCTCATACAACCGACGATGATTGGCATCCTTATCTTTATTCTCAATCATGTAACTCTTGGTCGGACCGTTGTCACAATCCCCATACCATGTACCGGGAATAGCTGCATGCTGATAGTCAGGAGTCCCTGCGGGCCAGCGATCGGGGCGGTAATTATGGATGTAAAGAAAATCATCCGTACGAATCGCCCGACACGGGTAGCCCCCCATGTCAGGTGCTTCCTGTGAAGGGACGTGTCGTTCCTTACCGAAGATGACCTCGTCTCTGTTATCAGCGATTCGGCCAGACTTTGAAGCCGTCAAAACAGGCATCAGGCTGCGACCGGTGACATCCGCGGGGATTTGCACTCCTGCTGCTTCATAATAAGTGGGCGCCAGATCGACCAGGCTGACGAAATCGGTCACCGAGCGACCAGGCTTGATTTTCTCGGGCCAGCGGGCGGCGAGGGGCACTCGAGATCCTGTATCATACAGACAGCTTTTTCCACGCGGGAAAGGCATCCCATGATCGCCAGTCATGAAAATGATCGTGTTATCAAGTTCGCCTTTTTCTTCGAGTGACTTCATCGCGTCACCCACGAGTTTGTCAAACCGTTGCACTTCAAAGTAGTAGTCGGCGACATCACTGCGGACAATCGGTGCATCGGGAAAACAGGCAGGCAACTTGATTTTGGAGAGATCCATGCCACTCTGCACCCCGGTCCCTGCTTCATAAGGACGATGCGGATCGCTGCTTCCCAGCCAGAAACAGAAAGGTTCACCCGGTTTCTGATGCTGGAGAAAATCCTGAAAACTCTTATAGCGTTTCCCCGCCAGTTCGCGGCCTGCGGTTTCGGTGCGTCCCGGTCCCCAGGCTTTGCCTGTATAACCAACCTGATACCCGTGTGCCTTGAGTAGTTCCGGATACGTTTCGAACTTATCGGGGAAGATGCAATGCAGGTTCGCCCCCGCTTCAAGTTGCCAGTGATATTTACCAGTCAGTATTGCCCCACGCGAGGGGGTACAGGAGGGGGATGAAATATAAGCATTCTGAAACAGCACGCCTTCACGCGCCAGCCGATCAAAGGTCGGAGTTTTCACAACCGGATCACCATAAACACCGGCATGCGGCCAGCCCCAGTCATCGGCAATCGCGAACAGAATATTCGGTCGCTTCTGCGCTTCTGCAGCCTGCGCATTTGAGACGAAGCAGAGTGAAAGAATGCAGACAGCACAGGAAAGACAGCGTAATACAACAGAACCATTAAACATAGCGCACCTTTAACGGCTGGAATCATAATGATAAGGACAATGATTCCACTTTACTTGCGGTTCTGCAGGTACGCAAGTAAATCCCGGATTTCCTGCTGTGTCAGTCTCTGCTCCAGGCCTTTCGGCATGATCGATGTCGGCGACTCTTTCATCACTTCAATCTGATCACGGGGAATCCGTACTTCGGACAGATCAGCGGTTCTCAGGTAGACTGTGTCCGTCGATTCGCGGCTGATGACTCCCGTATAAATACGCCCTTCATCGGTCACCACCAGGTAAGAACGATAACCCCTCGCGAAGCTGGCACTGGGAAGTGCAATCGCTTCCAGCAGATCTGTTCCCGTACGAATGGCACCGATTTTTGTCAGGTCTGGGCCCACCTTTCCACCCTCATTTTCAATCGCATGACAGCCCGAACAGGCCGCTTTCTTGCCAAAGAAGATTTTGCGTCCTTCTTCCAACCGCCCTTCTGAAAGCAATGGTCTGAGTGATTCCAGATGGGCCTTCTGCTGTGCCAGATCTACGCCCAGTTTTTTTAACAAGGGGGTCGCAGCCTGCTGAACCGATTCAGGATACTTCTGCAACAGGCTCGCCAGTTCGTCTGCCGACAGGTTCGTCGCTGCAGTAGAAGCATTCAGTCCAGTAATCAAAGCCTGACCCACGCCTTCATCCACACTTTTCGCATAAGCCCTCAACAAGACAGGCAGTGCGAGGGGCCCTGGTGCGTCCAGTTGCTTCGATAACTGAATCAACTGATCGGTTGAGTGAGGCAGACCTGATAAAGCTCTTGCTGCCGCCAGGCGATCCAGGGGTGGATACTCTTCATTCATTCGGGACATGAGAAAATCGAATGTACTCTGATTGATGCTCTTCAAATGAGAGCCCACTGCCGATAATGCTTCGATTCGCAGAGAGGCAGGCTGTTTCGTATCTAAAGCAATCGTCGTCAGTTGTGAATTGAGATCAGGCAGATCATTTGTCTGAGCAATCCGGACAACAAGAATCTGCAATTCCGGATCAGCTGACTTCAATGTCTGCTCCAAAGCAGAGCGCCAGCTGACAGGAAACTCTTTCAAAGCAGAACGCTGAATGACTTCCAGCAAAATCGCTTTGGCAGACTCTGATGTTTCAACGGCGGTCAACGACTGCGCAATCAGCGATTGCACTTCGGGATCTGCTGCTTGTGCCACCAGGAAGCCCCGCAGCACAGCGGCCCGCTCCGGACTCAGTTCCGCTTCGCTCAACCATGTTTTCAGCAATGTCAACGTTTCGCCGGCCCAGCCCTCATGCTCGCCGATAATTGTGAGAGCCTCTTTCTGCAAAGCTGGATCATCGGTATCCAGCAGAGGCGTCACCAGTTCCCGTGTCAACATGCCAGAGTTCATCTGATCCAGCGTAATCAACGCTGCACGGCGGACAGCGGGACTGGAATCATTGAGACCGGCAAGAACCAGATCCCGATGATCAATCCGAATTAATGCATAAATCAGGGCATGCTCCAGTGTTCGATCGGGAGAGCCGGATTTGATCACACTGAATAACGAATCCACCACTGACTGCAACTGCTCATCTGAAACAGATTCGCGGCGCCCCGCTTCACAGATGCGTCCCAATGCGGTCGCTGTGGTACGCTGTACTGCTGGTTTATTCTGTTTCAATAATTCAATTAACGGCTCAACAGATTGCGAACTTCGTAACGTCCCCAGCGCTTTCGCCGCTGTCATCTGCACACTCTCGGAAGAAGTGAGACCACCCTGGATCGCTGCGGCGGCTTTCCCGGTTCCTATCCGTGATAATGTCCAGACCGCATTGCGTTTACTCGTATCATTGTAAAAGGAACCACTGGGCGAATCGATCACTTTTGCCAGCTGAGGGACAGCCAGATCTCCGACACTGGCTAGTTCTTCGATAGCCTTCTGTTGCACAAAAGGACGTGTATCATTCAGCAATTGCAGTTTGCGATGGGGTGCCAATGATTTCCAGTCCAGGGTCAACCCGTAGGGATCTTTGAGTGTGGGTGTGTCAGTCTTGCGGATGCGATAGATGGCACCATGGATATCGGGCTTCGAAATCTGAGACTGCGGACAGCCGATGCGGAACCAGCCGCCAGTGTTGATCACCAGCAGACTGCCATCCGCATCTTCGATGATATCTGTCGGGTGAAAGTCGGGATCATCTGAGACCAGGAAGTCTTCTTCTCTGGTTTCAAATGTGGCGCCGTTACGTACCAGTTGGGAGCGAATCACTTTGTGTGTATTGAAAATCGTCGTGAAGATATTGCCTTGATATTCCGGCCCAAACTGTGAACCACGATAGCGCAGCATTCCCGAAACAGCGACATGACCAAAACGGGTAATCGGTCCCAGCAACTCTCCCGTGCGTTTGAATTCGGCAACACAATCCTCAAAGTGAGGATACACGCCCCCCTCCATCCAGTGCACCAGGCAATCCACGCGGGGTCGTGTCATGAGAATGTTTACCGAACCGATCATTTCTCCTTCCGGGGTGAAATCAATCTCGACCGGATTGTCCATCCCGCCACCACAGTGAACTTCGATATCGGAGCCATCGGGATTGCAGGAAAAAATGCGGGCAGCCAACCCTTTGCTGGTGATTTTGCCTGACTTGTCTTTGAATTCGTGACCATGTCGGCCATCACACCAGTAGAGCCGCCCTTCTGGCCCACGAAAACACCCGTGGATGCTGGCGGCGTTCCCAGAGAAGCCAAACGAATCGACGATAATTTTTCTTTCATCAGCTACGCCATCATCGTCGTGATCGGTCAGCTTCCAGATATTGGGAGGACTGGCGACATAGAGTGAACCATCATGCCAGAGTGCGCCCATCGGCAGAGTTAACTTATCAGCGAATACCGTACTCTGATCAAAGCGTCCGTCGCCATCTCGATCGATGAGCATACGAATCATGCTCTTGGGTTCTTTGATCAGTTGAGGTGCACGCGTGTTTTCTCCGGAACTTTCCGCGATGAATAATCGCCCGCGGTCGTCAAAACCTGCCATCATTGGATATTTAGTGAGTTCACTGCCGGTGATGCGTTCAATGCTGAAGCCATCCGGAACGCGGGGCAGATTTTCTGCTGCTGTTTTCTCTGTAGAAAATAATGCAGCGAGTAACACTACGACAAAACCATTCAGGATCGATTTGTACTTCGGCAAAAGATTCACAGCAGTCACCTTTTTAATCAGGCAGGAAAGAAGTCAATGAATGACGATACTCTGGTAAGTTCTCAGGGAGGACCTGACATTGTAAACAAAGTAAAGAATGTACACAAACACGATTCTAGAGAATTCACAAGATTCCGATGTGAATGATAGCCTGACTGAAATTCAAACTTCGCATCAGATCCACTGACCGAATTTACCATGTCCAGCTATCACGGAATGTTCGTGCGTGAAAAAAATAAAAAAATCACATCTTATTCTGGCAGCAACAGGCGGCAGTGTTCGTCATTTTTCTGATTTCGTCGCGAAGTGACGGCATCTGTCTTTTCGCCATTTTCAGGCATGTAGTGAAAAATTCTGACTGCTTTTTTCCGACTATAATTCCCACGTAACGCACAGCACTTCACCAGTACACAAGGGAATCAACAAATGCAGACGACAGAAATTTCAACGCGAAAAAAACTGACAGAAAAACAACAGGCAATCTATTCATTTATCAAACAGGAAATCACCCAGCAGCGACTGTCACCTACGGTGCGGGAAATTGCAGAGCAGTTTGGCATCCGCTCTTCCAATGGAGTGATGTGCCATCTCCGCGCACTGGAACGGAAAGGCTGGATTAAACGTGACCACTATCTGTCACGGGGGATCACACTGGTCGCCGAACCGGTCACACAGATGATCACACTCACACCGGGAGAAGCCGGTTGTCTGGGTGAAATCTATGTCGGCTGTGTGGGCGTGAAAGATCGCAGTGTCACACTGGAACTGATTGCTCCCGACATAATGGGAGAAATTCGAAAAGACCTTTGAAGATTCTGGCATTTTAAAAACATAAATTGAATTCATGATAGGAGGTTTACATAAATGAATCATATGCCGGAATCAAACGAAAATAATGAACTCCTGCCCTTTCCTGGAAATTCAAACTCCGGATCAGAGAGCGGAAAGTCCGCATCTGATTTTCCAGCGGCATTAAAAAATAGCTATACCAATCTGCTGACGATTGAAGACGAATACGAAGGACTGACATCAAGCGAAGCAGCGACCGATGTGCAACAATGCAAGGAACTCCTGGCAAATCAGGAACAACAGATTCAGCAACTGGTTCGCAAATTGAATCAGGAAAAATCGAAGCTGGAACGCTTAAAAGGAGATCTGGAAGAAGCAGAAGTCTGCCAGGCAATGGCTCAATCATATGAAGCGGCGATCGCAGGCTGGCGGGAAATGATTGAGGTCTTTGAATCGCTCCAGCAAGCTAACCTTCGCAGCCAACAGAATTTTTCGCTGGCAGAGCAGACATGGGAAGATTTGAAACATGTGGAACAACAGGCCTTGACCGAGTTGGAGAATCGAACAAGCTGGGAGGTCATCCATACTCCCTACGGCTCAACAACCGTCCCCAAACAGGAAGGTCTGCTGCCGGATGAGATCACAATTGAAGTATTGGGTGATTATCTCCCAGTCTCAATCCGAACGGAAACCGCGCGTCTCGCTTTAACTCAGTGTCAACAGGGTTCCGCCACTTTCGCAGTGAGCTGCCTCTAATCTTCATCGCCTGACACGTTTTGACTCATATTCACTTTTTTCACAGGGAAAGTACGTCCATGCAAAACCAGTTTTCAGAAACCGATATTAACGAAATTACCTGCCGTACCATCAGTGGCCAGCTTTTAGAATGGGGCATTGATTTCTCTTTGTCGCGTGTGGCACAACTTACGCTCGCTCAAATTGAACAACTCCAGACCTGGATCAATGCCGGTGTAGAAGCAGACGAGAATTTTCAGGCTGAGTTTGCAGCACTTCCCGATTTCATGGAAAGTGAGTTACTGGAAATCAAAGGAGAACTGGCGTCCGGTTCTCGGGAAGAAATCATAGAACAGGCGATCAATGCCTGTGAAGCGGAAGTGCCAGTCACGGATAATCCTTATCTGTTTGATACCACTGGTTGGCATCTGTGGCGCAAAGCCTATTGCTGCTGGCATCACGGTGAATCACTGGATTTTCTGGAAGAAGAAATCACACAGACTTCCTGCAGTGAAAAGGATGCCACCGATGTTTTAATGATGCAGAAGCTGAAAGTATTGATTTCCGATTTCAACCAGGCAGAAACGGCATTGAAACAGCTCCGCCTCAAGCTCAAGCAGTTCCGGCAGCAACGAAATACCAGCCGCAAACAACTGATCCGGTTTCTTAATCAGCTAAGTACTTCACCAGAAGAAGCAACAACAATCACGAAATCAATGGAACCTGCTTCAAACAGCTCCTCATCAGAACAAAATGAAGTAGCGAGTACTCCAACTGAATCAAGTGAGCCAATCAACGTCATTCGGATCCCTGTAACTGGTCCGGAAACGAATCGGATTGAGGTTTATCTGCAACAGACGGGTGAAGGAACCTGGCGGGCAGGCCATTTCTGGTCTGTGGAACGCGAATCACAGACGGGACAGGTTTCGCGCGGCGGCAGTCAACCAGGACAACGACAAACCACTTTTCCCACTGAAACTGCCGCAATTTTTAATGAAACCCTGTTTCTCAGCCGAAAGCTCAGCTGCATTCCAGAGATACAGACACAAATCGTTGACTACCTGAATCTTCTGGAAGAATATCCGGGACAACTGGACCTCTGCAGTAACTGCCATCAGCACTGGCTCAGTGAAGATCTGGATCTTTCAGGAAGCTGTCCAGAATGTTCAGCTGACTGATCTCCTGCAAACATATTTCAATCAGAACAGAATTGTTTCGAGTCTCTCATTTTGTCTTGCCTTGTACAATGATACCTGCCATAGTTTAAGATAGTTTATAAATACAAATTCCGGCTATCACGCTATTCAATTCAGAGGCGGAGGCATCCAGTGCAAGATCAAACCCCAAAAGCAGATCAGACTCAATCTTCCATAAGTCGTAGACGATTTCTGGCAACTTCTGCATCGGCGGCTGCCGCTATTGGCTTCGGTGCGCCTGCCATCGTACGTGGCACGAATCTGAATGAAAAACTCAATATCGCCATCATTGGATCGGGGGGACGGGGAGGCAGCAATCTCCGTTCGGTCTCTTCAGAAAATATTACGGTCCTCTGCGATGTAAATGAACAGAATCTGTTTCGCGCCGCGCAGAGCCATCCCAAAGCAAAACAGTTCAAAGATTTTCGCGAAGTCTACGATCACCCGGATCAGTTTGACGCCGTCGTCGTCAGCACCTGCGAACACACGCATGCCTTCGCCACACTTCCAGCGCTGCAGATGAAGAAACATGTCTATTGCGAAAAACCACTGACTCACAGTGTCTGGGAAGCCCGCGTGATTCGGGAAGCAGCACGAAAAGCCAATGTCGCCACGCAAATGGGAACACAGATTCATGCCGGAGATAACTACCGTCGGGTCGTTGAACTGATTCAGTCAGGAGCGATCGGACCTGTCCAGGAAGCACACGTCTGGGTATCACGTGCCTGGGGCTGGCACCCATCCGAAGAAGCCGCCCGCGCAGCCAAAGATCTTGTTTACTCAGAAAAAAGACCCGCGCATTCCGATGAAATTCCGAAAGGACTCGACTGGGATCTCTGGTTGGGACCGGCTCCGGAACGTCCCTTCAATAATATTTATTTCCCGGGCCCCAAATGGTACCGCTGGTGGGACTTTGGCAACGGTACCATGTCGGATCTGGGCAGTCACTGGATCGACCTCCCATTCTGGGCCCTGAATTTGGATTACCCACTCACAATTGAAGCCGAAGGCCCGCCAATCCAGAAAGAAATCGCACCAGCATCAATGCAGGCTATTTATGAATATGGTCAGCGGGGTGATATGCCTCCCGTAAAAGTAGGCTGGTACCAGGGAACCAATAAACCAAAACTCTGGGAAGAAGGAAAAATCCCACAATGGGCCAACGGCGTATTATTTATCGGCGAGAAAGGCATGTTGCTGTCCGACTACAGTAAACATGTCTTGCTGCCAGAAAAAGAATTCGCAGACTTCAAACGCCCGGAACCATTCATTCCAAAATCTCTGGGCCATCATGCAGAATGGATTCACGCCTGCAAAACGGGAGCTCCGACGACCTGCAATTTTGAATACGCGGGTTTACTGACCGAAGCAAATCACCTGGGGAATGTTGCTTATCGAACCGGTAAAAAACTACACTGGGATACGCAAGCCATGAAAGCAACCAATGCTCCTGAGTCGGATCAGTACATTCGACGTGAATACCGTAAAGGCTGGAAATTGATTTAATTTTCACCATATGTTTATAGCCTGCATCATGAGTTTGTAAGCGCCTCAGATTGATAAGATTATCTGAAGCCTGACCCTGTTTGCTATACCCAATTTACATCTTGTCAGCTCAATCCAGTAACATCTCATTTTTTTGCCGGCAATAACTCAGGATGGACGATCAAACTTCCCGTCTTTGGGAACTTCCTCTGCATTTGCAATCATTGATTCAATCTGAACTCAATGAAGGAGAAAAAATTATCTGGGTCGGCACGCCGATTCCCAGACGTTTTTGTATGCGATCCATAGGCATCGTATTGTTTGGAATACCGTGGACTGCATTTGCATTGTTCTGGATTGCAGGAGCCGCTGGCTTTAAATTTCCTGACTTTCAAAAGGGTTTCGATTTTTTTCCCCTGTTCGGAATCCCTTTTGTCCTTGTTGGTCTCGGCATGTTGAGTTCACCACTCTGGATGATACGAAAAGCCCGAAATACAGCCTATTTGTTGACTTCAAAACGAGCGATCATCTTTAGTGGAGGTATCAAAACAGACATCCGATCGTACGAACCAGAGCATCTAGGGAAATTATCTCGAAAACAATGGAAGGACGGTTCTGGCGATCTCATCTTTGATAAAGAACTCCGTTTAGAACAGAACAACACACAACGTCAGCATGACCTGGGTTTTCTGGCAATACAGAATGTGAAACAGGTTGAAGATCTCGTAAGACAACTGATTACCGATTCCAAATAATGTAATATCTGATCAGAACCGGACTGTGAACCAATCCCCTGAAAATCAGTCCTTTTTACTCTGGCAAACCAGCTTATTCCAGCAAGCTAAAGTGTCTTTCCCAATATAACCATCCAACCTGTTAAATACTGAAATCGGGGTTATCTGCTATTCAAGGCTGAAATAAATCATTAACCTGTCAAACATGAGTCATATCAAAATGGAAAAAATATCTCCATGCTTGGATGGTTTCGCTCAAATCCGATTTGCCCTGTGTCAGTAGAAGAAAAAGCCTGGATAGAAAATCGCTTTTCATGGCTGATAAACGAATTCGGGATGCAGCGACTGACAAAAGGAACCGTAATACTACCAACCACTGAATTTTTTCCGGAAGAATATCACCGCACAGCTGACGAGATTCAGATTATTATGAAGCTTGTCGCTGAATACATGAACGTCGATCCTTCACTATTGCAACTCAATTTTTATGAAGACTTTCGCCCTGAAATTGAAGGCATGTGGATCGAAAGTTCGGCAGGCATGTATTCTGAATCGGACAGGATCTTTGATATCTGGCTGGAAATTCATAGTCTCGATAATCCGCTTAACCTTATCGCTACACTCGCACATGAAATCGGACACGTGCTTTTATTGGGACAACGACGTATTTCGCATAATGAAGAAGATCACGAACCGTTAACTGATCTTTTAACGGTATTTCTGGGACTGGGATTATTTCCAGCTAATGTAGTCGTGCAGGAACGTTACTGGAACGATGGCCCTTTATCCGGTTGGAGTATGGGACGACAAGGTTATCTGAGCATGAATATGTTCGGTTATGCGTTTGCTCTTTTTGCCATTGCGCGAGCTGAAGTCGCTCCAAAATGGCTTTCGCAATTAAGACTGGATGTGCGATCTGCATGCAAGCAGGGAACGCGATATATCACAGAAACCGGAGACTGTAGCTGCGAATTTGTAACGCCGCGATAGATCAATTACTTTGCTTTCTATAATTCAAACCCAACAGTAAAATTCGAGCTGTGATCACTTCCGCGTTGCAATCACCAGATTGCCCTTTACATCTGCTGCCTGCTCATTGCTGTAAACTTCCACGCCGTTCCAGTTCGACTTGTGAACGATCTCCCCGTGCAGTTCAAACAGTCGCACGAATTCAGACAGTCGCCGATTGTGAGTGTCTCTCTCTGGATGATTTCCTGAGAAGTCGGTACTGATCTGCAGGACGAATAGACCGCCCGGCTTAATGAAGCGGAATAATTCCGGGACCTTCTCCGAAACATTCACACCGGTCACAGGGCAGACCACATGCAGTTCACGATGGAACCAGCTCATACCCCGGCAGAAAATCAGGTCGAAGTAACTCTCGTCGAAGTAGGTCGCCAGATCGGCAGCACTGGCCTGTATGAATTCCGCCGCTGAACCTCTCTGTTTCGCCCCCTTCACGCCCTCGACAGTCTTTTCAACTCCGAATACCCTGAAGCCGAGATCGGCCAGCAGGGACGCATGCAGGCCCTTTCCGCAGCCCAGATCAAGCACCCTGTCACCGGGTTTCATATCGAACCGATCTACCAGGTGATTCTGTAGCCATGTCCGTTCATATTCCGGGTTGTAATGAAAGTCACCCTCAGCGTACTTTCTGTTGTAGTAATCATTGGTCATCAGGTGAAATCTTTCTTGAACAGGGCAATCAGCCGGTAGTAATTGTTGTCCTCGACGATGTCGAGCTTCGCGGGGCAGCGGCCCACCAGGTCGATCAGCTTCCGCACGTCAATCGGGTCTTGAACGTGACCACGGCAGAAGCCGGCAGGCCACAAATACGGCACACTGATAATCGCGGTTTCGCAGCTGGCGAAGATCTTGTCGGCAAACTGGATCAACAGTCGGTTTTCAAAGTGCTCTAACACCTGCAGGCAGGTGATCACATCGGCCTGCAGATCGGTTTCCATCCAGTCCGCCTGGATGCACTCCACACCGTCCATCGCCGGGAATGGCAGGTCGTTGATGGCATAGCGTTTCTCGAAACTACCCCACTGAGCAACGGGAGTATCAGCACAGCCAATATCGAGCAGAGTGCCGCCGAACGGTTCCAGCCACTGCTTAACAGTCGCGTAATAGTTCAGGTGTTGACGGTCTTCCCAGTAGCCCATGTTCAACCTCGCAGAGGTGATAGCAATTGAAACAGTTCCGGATTCGCCGGACACATTGAAACGCTCGATCTACTCAAGCACGGACCATACCGAGATACAGATACTCTACTGGAATCCGGAGTAGACTTTCATCAAAAGATCTAAAGACCGATGAATCATCTTATCAGTTTAACTGATTCATGGCCTATGCTGCTTTAGATAGTGATTCGGCATCATCAGGTGACTGTCCCTGATTTGTCTGGCCGAATTGACCTGAAGAAATGCGGTTTGAGTAAATGATATCGATAAACTCTGGAAAAGCGTTCCATGGACCAGGATTCTGGTTCCATACAACCGCGATTTTCTTAAAAAAAGTCATTTCATATTTTGCCACAACCAGGCTTTGAATAGTTTCGTTTGGCTCTAAATCTGCAGGAGTCCATTGTCGTGGGCAGAGATCATATGCAGGTTCACCATTCCTGCCATTTGCAGGAAGCTGATATAAAATAGCCAGTTCACTGTCATCATTCAGTTTAGCAGGGAAACTGCGGCAGGTATGCGGACGCGAATGATAGATACTACATCGACCTAAGCCTTTTGGATGGTCTTCATCAGGCAAACACTCCATAAGAAAACGACACTTCGTAGTCCCAGGAAATGAAGCACTTGGGATATGCTTCAGACAAATGACGAAAGGTACGTCCGGGGCATCTTCAAAAAAGAAATGGGGAGCTAAATTCCGGGATATCAGTCCCTCCGAGTCCTCCCATCGACAAGCGAAGTCCCAAAAATTCTTATTTTGGTATTGAGTAAATTGATGAATATCTGCGCCAGAGATGGGAACTGCGAAAGAGCGACAACATCCGGAATGGCAGGAATCACAAATACCCATTTGACTTCTTATTCTGACAGAAACTCCGTGAGAGAATGAGACATGGTTTGAATCTGTCACTCAAGATGCGTTTTACATCGGAAGAACTCGATCACGAATCAAACCATACAACCTTGCCCCACTTATCGTCACAATCGCTAAAGTCGCTTGAACTCATTCCAGAATTCAGGAAATACATCTGCGAGGACTGATGCATCATAATAACCGTAACCCATTTTATATGAATGACTTGACCGCATTTGCGAGTCTCTTCATTCCTTCCTGGATACCTTGAGTGTCTTGTACACCAAAAGTGAGCCGCATGTGATTTTTTTGAATGGCAGGTTGCTCATCGCACCCAGGTCCGTGGTCGTACGCATAGCACAATTCACCAGGTACATACATCACTTTATCTTCATGGATTGCTTTCTGAAAAAGCGAACTTTGAAACCCCGTTTCTATCGAGTCGGGTAAAGTCATCCAGACATAAAGACCACCTCCCGGATGAATCCAATGCACGTCCTTCATTTTTGAAAAATACACCTCTGCCGCTTCCAGCATGCAATCGCGTTTTTCACGATAGATTGATCTCAAATATTCCACGTGGTCATAATATAAATTTTCACGAAGTACATTTGCCAGGATGTGCTGACTCATATTCGTTGAGCCAAAATCATCATTACCTTTTTTATCTGAGATAGCCGCACAGACTTGATTCGACGCGACCCCAAATCCGACTCTCAATCCGGGAGCAAAGCTCTTCGAGAACGTTTGTGTAAGTATGACAGTTTCACCCGTCCGGTCAAAACTCCGGATACTGGGTAGAACAGGGCCATCATAACAGAGTTCTCGATATGCAAGATCTTCTAAAATATGAATCCGATGTTGTTTTGACCATTTTTGGGCAATATCAATGACTTGTATTCGCCGATCAACCGATAGCGATATTCCTGAAGGATTCTCAAAATCACTGACCAGGTAGATCATTTTCACTCTGTTTAACTGGCCTTGAGACTCTAACATTTCCAGCGTTGAGTCCAGAGAATCCATCCGCATCCCGGATTCATCTGTTTCAACAGAAATGATTCGGGCTCCTAAACCCTGTAATACACCCAAAAACACGAAATATGTTGGAGAGGCCACCAGGCAGATATCCCCCGGATCGAGCAAGACTTCGCCTAATAATGACAGATATTGCTGTGAACCGGTTGTGACTATGAAATTGTCTGCTGTCATTCCCAGTTCTTCCGCTGACTTCTGCTCCAGATTGGTTAAATGTGCCAGGAGTAATTTTCTTAGCGATAATGAACCTGCAGTTGTTCCGTATTGAAGCGCTTCTTTGGCAGATCCAGGATCTGAAAATAGAGACTGAAACGCACTCTTAGTGATCGAGACAGGCAAACTGTTCTGATCAACCAGCCCGGCCGCCAGAGAAAGTACTCCCGGATTTTCCACCCCCTGTTGCATCAGATAACTGATCGGTAAATCATGGCTCCAGGTTCTTTTTCTGCTAAACTGAATATTTGTTGAATCAGCCATTATGTAGTTCATCTTGTAGTACTGGAAAATACGAGTCCGGCTACGACTAAATAACCGAATGGATTTAATATCTAACTAGGATAATTGAGGGCTAGTTGATTTACTATGAACTTCAATCAAACAGAATTGAAATCAGGAGTCTCAATCAGCATACTGGATAAAAAATATCGATATTAATGTTTTTGAAGTCAAATATTTGTCGACAGATGCAGCTCCTGAATCTCCAATCACTCAGTAGGAAACAGACTTTTGAAACCATTTTTTTTCATATTGCCCCTGTTTGTATTTTGTTTGCTTGAGAACCCCCTCTATGCTGCTGAAATATCCCCTGAACCTCTTTCTGTGAACGCTGGGCTTCATCTTATCGACTGGGTGATTATTGCTATCTATGCCATTTCAACCATCTTTTTAGGATGGTACTTCAGTCGAGGGCAGGAAGATACATCGGAATACTTTGTCGGAAGCGGGCAGATGAATCCTGTATTAATAGGTGTCTCATTATTTGCCACGTTGCTCAGCACAATTACATATCTCTCAACACCCGGTGAAATTCTGGGAAAAGGGCCGGTTTATCTGATTAAAGACCTCGCGATGCCTTTCATCTTTCTCATCGTAGGATTTGTAATGATCCCAGTCTATATGAGACAGCGAGTCACCAGTGCCTATGAACTACTGGAAGATAAGCTGGGACTGGGCATTCGACTGCTCGGAGCAATCATGTTTGTCAGTTTGCGACTGATCTGGATGTCGTTGCTGGTATACCTGACAGCAAAAGCGATTACCACGATGCTCAATGTTGGCGAAGAATGGATTCCCTATATCGTTTTGGGAACCGGTCTCGTTGCAATCATTTATACCTCGTTGGGTGGATTGCGTGCAGTTGTGATCACAGATTTAATTCAGACGATTCTTTTGTTTGGAGGCGCGTTACTGGTCATAGCGACAATTACATATCATCTGGGTGGATTTGGCTGGTTTCCAACTCAATGGGATCAAAACTGGGACACTCAACCGTTTTTCAGCTTCGATCCAGCAACGCGTGTGACCTATGTTGGAACTTTTCTTTCTATCATAGTCTGGTATGTCGCTACTGCGTGCGGAGATCAGGTTTCTGTACAACGTTTTATGTCTACTAAAGATGCAAGTGCTGCCAGAAAGTCCCTGGCAGTTCAGTTAACTGTCTCTGTTGTTGTCTCACTAACTTTGGCCATGGTTGGCTTTGCGTTACTGGGGTATTTCAAAGAATTTCCTAATGAAATCCCCTCAGGAATTGATCTTAAAAAAGATGCTGACATATTCTTTCCACACTATATCGCCTATCATCTTCCAGTTGGCATATCTGGGTGTGTGGTCTCTGCCATGTTTGCAGCCGCCATGTCCAGCATTGATTCCGGGGTAAACTCTATCACAGCAGTTGTCATGACAGACTTTCTGGATCGGTTTGACAAATCTCCAAAGACAGAAAAGGGACATGTTTTTACCGCACGTCTGCTGGCACTTGGAATTGGTACTATCGTAGTATTATCCAGCTCTGTGATGGGAAGCATTCCGGGAAATATCACGGCTGTAACAAACAAAACTGCAAATCTATTGACAACTCCTATCTTCTGCCTGTTTTTCTTTGCCCTGTTCATACCTTATTCCAAACCAGCAGGCGTCATCGTTGGAGCGATCCTGGGAACAACCACCGCAGTGTTAATTGCATTTTCTGGCCCCATCTTCATGGGTCCCAACGAACCTGATCCGATTAGTTTTCAATGGATTGCTCCCGCAGCTGTCACAGTTAATATCGCCAGCGGGTGCCTGGTCAGTTATCTGATCGCCAGCGTTCAAAGCAAAAACAAACTCACCGGCAGCTAATTGGAAACCTGACTCATTCAGAATCTCTCGCTAGTCTTCCCATTTTTATTTGAAATATTGTCGTTTTGAAAATTGGGAGTTCTTGTATCATCGTCATGTTTGTCAGCTTCTTCTGTCGGTTGGATTTTTGACCCATCCTGGCTGACCAGATTATCTCCTCCTCGCTCTGGTCCCAGAGGAGGCAGCCCCCTGATCGCTCGTAATTCATCAACTGTGATTACCTTGGCGCGAATATCTGTTGCCAACCGTTTTTCAAGCAGGTCAGGGTCATCAATGTGAGTTGCCTCAATTTCTACAGTCAGGTTTTTTCCAAATTGTGGTGCCAGATGTTCGGTATCATCTTCTGCTAACAAATCCAGTATTGGTTGAACTGTGAGACAGATAAACTGTTTAAGGCTAGCATAAAAAGCCGCGTAGCTTCCTCCGTCCGAGATACCAGCTGCAATTCCCGGAACGCCATGCAAAGCCAGAATTGCATCCCTGAATTGTGTGAAAGAAGAATTATAATCCATTTCCCGGGGAGTCGCTGTCAGAGAAACGACCTGTTCTCCCGTTGTAAAAATGGCCTTTCCTGTATTTTCAGTTCCTCCATACTTCTGTTCAAACATCGTTGCCGCTGCTTCAAGTTCTTCTCTGGTCGGGTTCATATCTTTTCCGCAGGTCACGACAATCGAAGGATCAGCCCCATTATTCATTTGCGCCCAGCGAGCAGAATCTATCTGATTGGCAGAGTCAACCCATCGCGCCCCGGCACTTACTGGAGACTGGCCGTCATCTTTATAAACAGGGTGAGGCCAACGCGATATTTGGAGTTGAGAAATTGGAATTACATTTCCTACGACTTGATGAAACATGTTCGTTTCTGCAAATGAACCGCTATACGCCTCACTAAAATATCTGAGCGAGGGAGTTTGGATTTTATATCCCCCTTCCGGAAATTCATGACTCGGAGGAACAGGGGTTGCGATCGCAGTTGGAATCACATATCTCTGAACTGTTTTTCCAAATTGGTTCGGTACATTCCAGACAATACTAGTTCCTGTCAGCTGAAGCTGTAATACTCGTTCGTAGCGAAACGAAGCACCAGATTGAGTCGGGTTGGGATGTTTTAAGATTTTACAGATCGGGTGTTCGTTAGAGAGAGGTTCGGCAACTCCAAATTCCCCGGCATACAGACTTTTGACCTGAGTATATCTATTTTTCCTTTGAACTTTTTCTTTTATTCTTTTCTGTTTAGAACCATTTATAGAATCATCATAAACTAAAACAGATGCCTGCATCGCCTGCAGACATATGGCTCGGATCGCAACAAAGGTCCAGCCAGAAAATTGATCGGACTCCCTTCTATGATCACTACTCCAGGCCCCCGGCTGTCCTGCTCCCAGAGCTGCACGTAAGGCAACAGCAAACCTATTTGATTTAAAGCGTGCTTTAAGCTGTTTTAATGGATTCCACATACGAAGTTGTTCCCAATAAAAGATAACTGTTTGATGGGTTGAATTTTGTATTTCAGGCAACAATCAACCGGCGGCGTCGCTGATTTCTCAATGCATACAGGCAGTAGACGAGCGCATCAGCACGATCGGGTGACCTTCCCAGAATTTCATGCAGTGTTTTTCCGTTGTAATTCTCATCTGAGCCTCGCCGCCCTTTCGGTGTGATATAGAATTTTTCACCATCGTGGCCAGCATATATTTTTTCAGGAGCAACAAGTTCCGCTTTTAACCTTTGATTATCAGGCAGCGCAAAAGGCATCATGCGAAAGTCCCCCGCAGGGTCAAGGCGTCTTGCTGCCTCACCATATAATTCAGCTCTCTTATTCGCATATTTTTTTGAATCCAGACTACTGCTGGCATTTCCGTGAATTTCAATGACATTTACATTTCTTTTTTTCAAGGGGTCGCCTACCGCATTCCCATACCCCCCTCCCCAGTCAATCGCAATCGGAACTATCCCCTGTTCTAAATCGACTCCATAAGAAAACGCCGTCTCAAGCACCCAACTCATCGTCTGCTGGGTATCTGAAAACTGACACTCATGTATCGCTCGAATTCCATAACGCCCCCCTACTGCTAAAACAGAAGTATCACCAAACCGAGAGGCTGCCACATCCAGCCCGAAACTCTCTACAGGCAATATCTGCTCTAACAGTTTCAGGGCAAAGTTGTGAGAATATTCCCGTGCTCTAAGATTGAGTCGATTCCATCGAGTCCAGAATTTTACGGGCGCAATCAACCAGTCTGGCAATATAACCTGTTTATCAGGGTCCTGGTCCGGGAATTTACCCAGGGCATAGACATTCCGAACGAGAGGATCTGCATCATTGAGCAGTGCCATAAATTCGTCATAGCAAGTTTGCCCGGGAATTCGAGGTTGAACTCGTTCGAAGTCTTCTGCTGCAATTGGGCTTCCATGTGGGTAATAATTTTCTGCTATTTTGATTCCACCAATTGGCGCAACAGGTTGCTCAAGACACTTCTCTTTCACATTCGTGCATTCCCAGCCACTGACAGTGATACAACGTGTATTGCCATACTGATCAATTATTGTCTGCGTTTTATCGGGATCGACTGCAGGAAAAGAATCTCTGAAAGTGCCGGACAAAGTCGACGGATTCGAGAGTGCAAGAAATTTCTTAGCCTGCGTGTTTGCCAGTTTGTACTTATCTTCCAGATTAGGCGCGGTTGCCTCATCAAACCAGAAAAGTACGTGTGGCGAATGTGCACCACGAAAGCCTTCTATATGCTGAGGGTTTGCCAGAGAAATAGAATGCTGATTGGTATCAAACACACCCGAAGTTAAAAGCTTTCCCGGTGGTTTGAATCTCATTTTTCGCCACCATTTATCAACTTCACCAAATGCAATTTTTTGAGCTGTTCTTACTGAATCGCGTGTTATAATTATTTTTGCATCATCCCAGATATGAAAGTAGGCGCAACAGGCGATTCCTGCCGCGGCACCTTTTCCACAACCTGTATTTCCTTTAACAAATACTCGGCGAATCGTTGGATCAAACAAGGACTCGAGAATATCCCATTGCCAGGCATCAAGAACTGCTTCAGGCCATTGTAACTCGACATAAGGTCGAATCTGTCCAGATCGAGCTTGATGGATTGCGATTTCAATTTCTGAATCATCTCGCTGTAGCCCATGGAAACGTTGAGATCGTTCAAGCTCAATCAGTAGTTCTACTAGAATTGTTTCCGGATCATTCACGTTTGAATTGCAAGATCGCAGAAGTAGCTACTCCGTAGATCATCCCTCATATTCAGGATTTTTATTGAGTCTTTTAGAATTTGATATTAAAGGATTCCGATTCAATATCTTCCAGTTTCAATCGATTTTGAATTCATATACTTGCTATTGGCACGGTGTGGTCAAGATAATCTATGGAATCTATTTTGATACCGAGTGAACACTCTGTTCCTATTCAACTCTGTCGAGTAGATAGTTTGTTTTTCTAAACAGCTCTTGAAAAATGTCATTCCCCAAAGATACAAATTCTGGAGAGATAACATGAAAATAATTGTGTGTTGTGCATTTCTGGCTCTGATGCTGCTACCAAGAGACGCGGCTTGTGCAGATGAAACAGTTAAAATCATTCCTGATGTTGTTTATGGTCACAAATTTGGCATGGCACTCACATTTGATGTTTTCCAACCAGAGAAGCCCAATGGAGCAGGTGTATTATTTATGGTAAGCGGGGGCTGGTACTCTCGTTGGACCGAACCTCAAAACATGCTTGGCAGGTTTAATCCACTATTAGAAGAAGGTTTCACCGTATTTTGTGTCAGGCATGGCAGCAGCCCGAAATTTAAGATCCCGGAAGTAGTGGAAGACGTTCGACGTAGTGTGCGTTTTATCCGACTACACGCACAGGAATATGGCGTTAATCCGAACCGACTCGGCGTCTGGGGAGGAAGCGCGGGTGGTCATCTTTCTTTAATGCTCGGAACAACATCTGATCAAGGCAATCCTGATGCGAAAGACCCGATCTTAAAGAACACTGATCAGGTTGCAGCAGTCGCCGCTTATTATCCACCAACCGATATACGCGAATTTGTGGACGAAAATTCAACCTATTATCATCGATTCCCAGCACTGCAATTCGAAGCAGATCTGTCAGATGATTTTTCTCCTCTGCTTCACGTGACTCCCGATGATGCTCCCACACTGTTAATACATGGAGACCAGGATAAACTGGTTCCTATCAGCCACAGTAATAATATTATGAAGCAATTTGAGAAACAAAAAGTCCCAGCCGAACTCATGGTGATTAAAGATGCCGCGCATGGCTTCAAGGGTGAAGATCAGACTCGTGCCAGTCAGGCTGTTGTAAACTGGTTTAAGAAATATTTATTGAGCCCTTAAAGAAATCAGAGAATTGGATTTATTAAAACTCTGCATTTTTAGGAGTTCTGGGAAAGGGTATGCAGTCTCTGATATTTGTCATTGACGTAATCAGCTGAATGAGTCGCTCAAATCCCAGACCGAATCCTGAATGCGGTACTGTTCCATACTTTCGTAAATCGGTGTACCACCAGTAATCTTCCGGATTCAAGCCTCCTTCTTTCATTCTGTCTATGAGGATATCATAACGTTCTTCCCGTTGACTACCGCCTATGATTTCTCCCACTCCCGGTACGAGTACATCCATTGCACACACAGTTTTGCCATCATCATTACAGCGCATATAAAACGGTTTAATTGTCCTGGGATAGTTATATACGATAACTGGCTGTTTAAAATGTTCTTCCGTCAGGAACCGTTCATGCTCAGACTGCATATCACTACCCCATTCAATTGGAAAATCGAATTCTTTTCCACTGGATTTCACAATCTCAATCGCTTCTGTATATGAAACACGAATAAACTCATTCTCAGTTATATTTCGCAAGGTCTCAAGAGTTGTCTTGTCGATCCTTTGATTGAAGAATTCCATATCCTCTGCACAATTTTCCAGAACATCACCGATAACGGTTCTCACAAAACTCTCCGCAAGCGCCATATTGTCCTGCAGATCGTAGAAGGGCATTTCGGGCTCAATCATCCAGAATTCAGCGAGATGACGGGTTGTATTCGAATTCTCAGCGCGAAAAGTAGGACCAAACGTGTAACATTCACCAATGGATGTGGCAAATATTTCTGCTTCCAGTTGTCCAGAGACAGTCAAAGACGCTGGTTTTCCAAAAAAGTCCTGTGAAAAATCGATCTCTGTCTGGACTTGAGCCAGCCGATCTAAATTAAGAGTAGTCACCTGAAACATCTCGCCTGCTCCTTCACAATCACTGGTAGTGATGATTGGAGTTTGGATGTAGACGAAACCCCGTGACTGGAAGAACCGGTGGATAGCGGTTGCCGCCTCATTTCTGACTCTCGTAATTGCTCCAAACGTATTCGTGCGTGGACGTAAATGGGCAATTTCCCTC